>JBGCDC010000199.1:0-6888 GCA_045105055.1 Phycisphaeraceae bacterium
CTTATGTCTACCCCGGACGTAGCCCGGGGGGATGGGGTTAAAAAACTCGGAGTCTTGAGTCTGATGCCCGGCCTGCTCTAGCAAGTCCTGGGTCTGATCGGCATCGCGGTGTGAAACTGAATGGGGCATAACCAACTGTACCGCGCCAACGGGATCGGGACAAGGCGATGATCGATCATGCTTTTAGTAAGGTGTTTTCCACCGTGAGAGGATGGGCTTTATAATCTTATGATGCCCCGTTGGTCTGCACGCACCCTAAAGGACTCCATATGAAACGCTTGTCTTCTCTGATGATTTTATTGTTCGCAACGCTCTGCTTGACCGCTTGTGGTGGTGGCGAGGATCCTCATGAAGCAGCGATCGAAGACATGCTCGATGTCATGAATGACTTCGATGGCGTGTTAGCCGGTGTGACGGACGTCGACTCTGCGAATGCGCTCGAATCCAAGCTCGATGGCATCAGCGAACGGCTTGAGGCCTGGTCTGTCACGATGAAAAACCTCGAAGAGCCATCCGAAGAAAAACAAAAAGAGCTTGAAGAAAAGTTCAAGCCAAGAATGGAAGAGCTAAAGAAAAAGATGGCTGAACACATCGAGCGGCTCGCAAAGCTAGGCCCGGAAGTGATGCTGCCGACGATCGAAGCGATGGGCAAGGTTAAGCCTTCTGAAGAAATGCCCAAGTGGATGGAGTAGTCAGAAAACAAAAGCTCGATCATTTAATCGAGATGACCTGTTCTCCCGAGCAGGTCATCTTTTTAATTGACGCTCGACGAATGCGGCGTATTGCTCGGGGGTGTCGATGCCGGGCTCGGGGGCGTTGGCTTCGATGACGGCGATGGCGTGGCCGTGCTCTAGGACGCGGAGTTGTTCGAGTTTTTCGAGTTCTTCCAACGGCGTCGGAGACAGCGTCGGATAAGTCGTCACGAGAAAGTCTCGGCGGTACGCGTACAACCCCGGATGCTTCCAATAAGCCGCTTGCGGCGTAGCACTCACGCCGCCCGCATCGCGATCCATCGGGATCAGCGACCGCGAAAAGTACATCGCTCGGCCGTGCACATCCCGCACCAATTTCACGATGTTGGGATTCGCCGGGTCTTCACCCTCTGCAAAACGCGAGCACAGCGTCGCCATCGGTGCGGTGCTATCTGCTGCGATTCCCGCGACCAACGCATCGATGACAAGCGGATCGATCTCGGGCTCGTCGCCTTGGACATTGATAATGAATTCGTGGTTCGCATCGATCAGCGTTAGGGCTTCAGCTAGACGCGAGGTGCCGTTGGGGTGTTCGCCAGTCAGCACCGCTTCGCCGCCGAAGGCGCGGACCGCGTCGATGATGACTTGGTCATCCGTCGCCACGACGATGCGATCCAATGACTTCGCCAGGCTCGCGTTCTCGACGACGTGTTGGATCAACGGCTTACCCGTCTGGGCCAACAACGGCTTGCCCGGCAAGCGTGTCGAACTCATCCGCGCCGGGATGATCGCGATGGCTTGTATTTGCGGATGACTCATGGACGATTGATCCAAGGCGATAGCACTCGTGTGATGGCCAAGGGCTGGCCAATGGACAGTCAACGGCCACTAATTGAAGATCACTTCAACTCGCCGACCAGCGTACGCACTTCGTCCATCTTTGTACGGATGTCTTTGTAGTTGATGTCGGTCTGTAATAGCTCGGAGGCCAAATCTTGCGATTGCTTGGCAAGCTCCAAGTCGCGTTTCTCTTTGGCGACCATGTACTTGAGTACCATCAGATCGTAGCGGAGTTCCTTGCCGATCACGTCGTCGGGGTCGCCATGTTTTTCTAAGCCTTTTTCGACCGTGCTCATCGCTTCGTCCATCCAATCCTTCTTCACGAAGCATCGGCCGAGGAACAGGTGCGCCGCCGACCGACTCTTCGGCTCGCGGGTCGCTTCTTGGAAGTTGCCGATTGCATCGTCGAACAGGCTGCCTTGGTACTGGCGCTTTGCCAACTCGAACTTGAGCTTGAGGTCTGTTGGGTAGTTCTGAGCCCGCTCGGCGTATTCCTTGAGTTCAAACACGAGCCGTTTCTTTAGGCCTTCGTTGAGTAGGGCCTTCGCCTTCTCGTCGCCCGCTTTGGCTTTTTCGCTCAGCGAACGCAACGCACGGTTGATCCCGCGAAGCTTCACGTCGCCTGCCTTGACCTTGTAGCGGTATTGCCCGGTCTGCTCGTGCGCAACCAGCAGCAGGCCCACGGCTTCCTTCTCGTGCTCGGCCGTCTCCGCACGCGTCAACGCATCGACCAGTTTCTGCAACCGATCGATATCTTCCGGCTCTTCTTGGTACTGCTCGCGCATCGCTGCGATGAGCTGGTCCGTCTTTGTACCCGAGGTGTCGAGCCCCGCTTGAATGGCTTCTTGCTCATCAGCGTTTTTAAGGTTCGCACGCGATCCGCCCTCGGCACTGTTCGTCGCCGACTCGTGCGTGTAGCGCTGCGCGGTGAGGTCTTTGATCCGTGCACGCAGCGCATCGTCCTCGCGGAGCATCAATGCACGCTGAGCGGCCTGCATGGCAAGCTCAAAGCCTTTGACCTTCTCCATCGCATCCACAATACGAAGGTAGACCCGGCGGTTGGGCTTCGTGTTCGGGTTCGCGTTGTATTGCAAGGCCAAGCCCGCGACCCATTTCGCAACGTCGCCTAGGTTTGCCTCTTCGCCTTCGCGTAGTTCGGCTTCGACCGCGGCGTCGATCATGTCTGCCATGTGCTGGACATTGTTCCAGTCGCAGGCCCACATCTTCTCAGCGCGGAGCATCTTATCCACGAGGCTCGGGCCGATGGACTTGGCCTTCATCGGCTTGCCGCCGTTGACGTTTCGTCGCTTGGCGATGTCGTGCAGCTTCTCGTGGCGTTCGAGCATGTCCGGGTTATGACGCAGCCCGCCGGTGTAGCACTCCACCGCGTAGTCGAAGTTCTTCGAGTCCGCTGCGGTGTCGCCGTAGTCAAAGAACGTATTCGCTTTGCGGAGAGATCGTTTGAAGCCTTCGCCGTCGTCGCCGGGTCCCTCTGGCGTGTTCTTGCCGCCTTTACCGCCGCCGCTTGTCTTTTTGCCTAGACCAAATAATGCCAAAACACACCTCGACTCTTGTGACAATCTGAAGCGAACCAAACCCACTGCCTGATCGGTAGACACGCAAAACGGATGTCAGGTGTCCGAATGCATTATATGCCGTTTGCCTTGAATCGCATCGCCGGATATCGTCGCGAGTCCGAAAAACATATGGAAAAACCGTTATGACACGACTCGCGATCCACGGTGCAGCAGGGCGGATGGGCCGTCGGCTCGTTGCGCTGGCCGCTCAAGACAACACGCTCAGCCCCGTTGCGGCGATTGAGCACGCTGGCCACGGCGATCTCGGCACCGATGCGGGCTCGCTCGCGGGCTGTGACACGCTCGGCTTCGCGCTATCCGACACCCTTGGCGATACGCAGTGCGATGCGCTGATCGACTTCTCATTGCCCGAGGGCTTCCGACGCGCCTTGGCGGACTGCGTTGCAAGGAAGATGCCCATCGTCGTCGGCACGACGGGCCTCACGGCAGAAGACGACGCCGCGCTCGATGACGCCGCCAAGACCATCCCCGTCCTGCAGGCCACAAACTTTTCGCTCGTCGTCAACGTGATGTGGAAGCTCGCCGCAGAAGCCGCACAGCTGCTCGAAGGCTACGACATCGAAGTTCTCGAAGCCCACCACCGCTACAAGCAAGACGCACCGTCGGGTACCGCGCTGACCCTCGCAAACAAACTCTGCGAAGCCACCGGCCGAGACGCGCAAGAAAACCTCGTCTTCGCTCGTCATGGCGACGCCCCACGCAAGCCCTCCGATATCACCGTCCAAACCCTCCGCATCGGCGACGATCCCGGCCAACATACCGCCTTCTTCGCAGGCATCGGCGAACGCCTCGAAATCAAGCACGTCTCCACCAGCCGAGACAGCTACGCACTCGGTGCCTTGCGTGCGGCAAGCTGGTTGGCTGACAAAAAGCCCGGCCGATACGACATGTCGGATGTACTGGGACTGTGAGTGTTCTTTGGGCTCGGTTTGTACGCAAGCAGCGAAGTTGCCAGGACGCCAAGTCAAGGCAACACTACACAATCGAGCGATTAAGCAAGAAATTGAAGTCGCGTGCAACCTGCCTCGTTTTTGATCTTCTTGGCGTCTTGGCCCATTGGCGTCTTGACGTTAAATGAAAATAAGAGAAATGCCATGAACGAATCTTTAAAGATCGACTCTTTCCAACCCGGCACCGGCCAACTGCGTGCATTCATGCAGCGGCACTACACCAACTTTAATGCCCGTGAGACACTCGCCGCGGCACAGGGCTATGAAGCCCACCTTGATGCGGGCGGGAAGATGATGGTCACGCTGTCGGGTGCCATGTCCACCGCAGGTGTCGGCCGAGTCTTGGCACGTATGATCCGCGAAGAGAAGGTTCATGCGATCACCTGCACCGGCGCAAACCTCGAAGAAGACATCTTCCTTCTCTTGGCAGGTAATACCTACGAGTGGTGCCCCAAGTGGCGAGCCCTCTCCGCTGAAGATGAGCAGGGCCTGTACGAGCGCGGCCTGAACCGGGTGACCGATACGTGTATCCCAGAAGACGTCATGCGTCACGTCGAGCATCGCCTCCGCGGCGTGTGGGAGCGAACGCTTACGAGCGACGAGCGGTTTTTTCCGTTTGAGTTTTTCTATGAAGTGCTCGACCAAGAAGATCTCGCCCAGCACTTTCAGATGCCTGCAGAGGACTCTTGGTTGCTTGCCGCGAAAGAAAAAGGCATCCCGGTCTACACCCCCGGCTGGGAAGACTCGACCATCGGCAACATCTTTACCGCATGGGCGATGACCGAGAGCGTCTTCAACCACACCTGCCTTCGCACCGGCACCGAACAACTCGCCCATCTCGCGCGTTGGTACCGAAAGGCTAACGGCCTGCCCGAGGACGGATCAACTGCTGAAACGGATGCGGGTCTTTCTGGTCCCGGCGTAGGGTTCTTCCAAGTCGGTGGCGGGATCGCGGGGGACTTCCCGATCTGTGCGGTCCCCATGATGATCCAAGACCTCAAGTGGGAAGACACGCCGCTGTGGGGCTACTTCGCCCAAATCTGCGACGCGGTCACTAGCTATGGCGGCTACAGCGGGGCGGTCCCCAATGAAAAAATCACATGGGGCAAGCTCGCGGTCCAGACGCCGAAGTTTATGATCCAGTCGGACGCGACGATCGTCGTGCCATTGATCTTCGGCTACGTCCTTGGGGATTGAGCCCACGGTTTGCCTAGAGCAACCAGCGGCTATTAAAGCGTATCGCGCATGAATTAGAGCGATTTGCATTTTTACTGCCCTGGCTTGGGTTCCTTCTCCCTCGGCGGGAGAAGGCGGGGGATGAGGGGGAGGCGCCAAACAAACGGCGGCTTGTTCCCTATTTCATTGTGAATCGAACGCGGTCCCCTCAGCCCACCCCTCTCCCTGACAGGGAGAGGGAGCCAAGGCAGCAAGGCCAGAAATCATGCCTACTGCTCTAAATGGGATACGTACCAGATGGTGTGGGGTTGATGGAGCCATAAAAAAACGCCCGGGGTTAGCCGAGCGTTTTTGGGGTTTAATTGTTTATCAGGCGATTACGGCAGCGGGTTATAGTTGCCGACGTTGTAGCCTTCTGGGTCTTCGTTCAGGCCGGGGAAGAGGACGTCTTCCTGTTCGGACTGGATGATGATCGTTGGGCGGACCAAGATCAGCAGGGTGCGTTCGTCTTGTGCCTGCGACGTCTGTGTGAACAGGCGGTTGAGGACTGGGATCTTGGAGAGGACGGGCACGCCGACCTCGGTTTCGATCTCACCGACGAGTCGTTGACCACCGACGACCAGGGTTCCGCGGTCTGGGATCGACACGGTGTTCCGGACCTGGGTGATCTGGATCTCAGGGACCTGAATGGTGCCGGAGAGGGTGAAGTTAGCGGGGTCGTTAACGTCGCCGGTTTGGATACCGCCGGAGCTGATTTCGAAGTCCGTTAGGGACACGAGGTTGGCCAGCGAAGGTCGCAGGGTCATGGTGACGTATCGGCGGTCCGAGGAGATGGTGCCCTCGACGTCGAGGACGACGCCGGTGGTGATGACCGAGATCGTCGGGTCAAAGCCCAGCGAGTCCGGGATTGGTTCGAGGTCAGAGACAAACGCGGTTTGTGTCGCGACCATCGCGTAGGCCCGTTGGCCGTTGAAGAAGGTCACACGCGGTGCGGTGAGTGCGACGGCTCGTTCGTTGGCTTGTGTCGCGTTGAGCAGCACATCGACTTGGAGGTCGTTGATGAAGCTGTAGCCCATGTTGAAGGCGTTGTCTGCAAGGTCCGTGAAACGGTTGCCGACACTGGTGCCGGGGCGACCTGCGATGCCAACACTGTCGTTGTTGACACGAATCGGGAGGGTTGAGGCTCCGTTGTCGGGTCGGCCGTCAGGAGCGGGATTGCCGTCTTCATCGACGCCGCCGATGAGGTCGACGTTATCGTTATTGAAGGAGATATCAAAGTCGAGGCGGAACTCGTCGAGGAAGTTCTTGTCGACGGAGAGGAAGCGTGCTTCGACGGAGATCTGGACGGCGCGGGTTTCACGCAGTCGGCCGAGCAGGCCGATGATCTGGCGGTGGTTGTCGCCAGTCGTCTTGATGATCATGTTGCCGTTGAGCTCGGTCAGCGTGGACTCTTCGTCCAGCCATTCGTCAGGGTCGCCAACGGTGGTGTTGATGAGTTCGACGATCTGGTCGACGAGTTCTTGACGGGTCGGTAGGTCTTCGGCTTCGTCGTCGCCGCCGCTATCACCGAATAGGCCGCCTTCGCCGCCACCGCCACCACCACCGCCTCCGCCTCCGCCCCCGCCGCCACCA
>JBGCDC010000200.1:0-4489 GCA_045105055.1 Phycisphaeraceae bacterium
TCTTCCCCCGCGTGGTGACGCGGCGGCTATTTTCTTATGCATGAATGTGGGGCGATGCGGGTGCCACACTGCGTGCCGGTAGGCCGCTGTGTGAGAACGGCTTTTGATAGATCACTGGGCTTTCGCACATAGCGGCCTAAAGGCACGCGATGTGGCACCCACGCCCATCCATCCATCGTCACTGAGCAATCATTAATAAAAACTACGGCCAAACCACCACTTCACGCGTCAGCTTGATGCCCGTCTGATCGTGGACTACTTTTTCGACGTGCTCGATGACCTTATAGACGTCCTCAGCTTGAGCGTCTTTCTTATCCGCAACGATGAAGTTTGCGTGGACCTCGGAGACGATCGCCGTGCCAGAGCGAAAGCCTTTTAGCCCGCACTGGTCGATGATCATGCCGGCCGGTCGGCCGTCGTAGTCGGGGTCATCTTCGGTGGGGTTCTTGAAGCAGCAGCCGCTGGACTTGTCGGCGAATGGCTGGCTGTTGGTCTTGTAGAGGTAGATCTCTTTGACGCGCTTGCTAAGTTCTTTCGGGTCCGTTGGTGTGAGCTCGAACTCGGCACCGAGGATGAACGGGGCGTCGATGTTGGACTTGCGGTAGGTGAACTCGAGGTCGTCTGCGTCGCGGTGGTAGACCTGGCCGCTGGCGGACATGACTTGGACGCGTTTGACGGCTTGGCCTACGTCGCCGTAGGTCCCCCCGGCGTTCATACGGATGGCCCCGCCGATGGATGCGGGGATGCCCGCGACTTGTGCTAGGCCATCTAACCCAAGGCGTGCGGTTTCTGCGACCAGTCGCATTAGGCCGTAGCCTGCGCCGACGGTCACGATGTTGTCTTCGACGGCCATCTGCGACCATGCAGGGTCATCGAGTCGGATGATGACGCCGGGTACACCGGCTTCGCGGACGAGGAGGTTTGCGCCGCTGCCCAGGATTCTCAGGGGGATCGACTTGGCTCGGCACTGGCTGACAAGTTCGGAGAGCTGTGCGATGGACGCGGGGTGCGTGAGGCACTGTGCGTGGCCGCCCACGTTGTACCAAGTCAATGGCCCAAGCGGCGCATCCATCTCGTGACGGATGCCGAGATCGGTGAGGAGAGCGTCAAGTTGCGCGGCGTCCGTGTCGGGCATGGCGGGGATTGTAGTCTGAGGGCCATGCGTAAGCGAGTGGGGCTAGTGGTCGCGTTACAACTCAGTATGAGTCAGACGCGCCGCACTCAGCAGGCGCATATTTGACCATCCATAGCTCTCGGCGGAAGCCAGGAGCCACGATATATCAAACGCGTTGACGGTAGGTGTAGCTGAAGTTGTTGTGTTTTACTTTTCGGGAGGGCGAGGCTCCTGCCAAGCCGAGCGTTGCGGGTGGGATCGCGGTTCGGCAGGAGCCTCACCCTCCCCAAAAACCAACTTCACACAAACACGTTCTACATCTTGCCCAAGCTCGCTTATCCAGGCCCCGGGCTTCCGTCATGGAGCTATGGCAACTTGGTTTAAGTGGCATCACTCCATCGATAAAAAACCCCGCATGTGAGTGCGGGGTTGGTGGTGTGTTGGGTTGTTGAAGCGTTTAGGCTTACTCGCCGCCGAGCGAAGGAATCTCGATGTCCTTGACCGCGTCGTTCACTGCGTCGTTGGCTTGTTCTTTGATGTCTTCGATGACATTATTGCCTTGGGTCTCGAGGTCTTTGGCGGGAGGTTCCGGGGATACTTCGGTTTCTGGATTGTCGGTGGTCAGCGTGATGGTGTTGACGGTGAACTTGCCGTCGCTTAGGCCTTGGATGACTTTCTCGACTTCAAGCAACTTCGCGCTGCCATCGGCATCATCGGTAAGTGCGACGCTGACATCGCCCGTCTTAAGATCGACTTTGCAGGCGGTGACGTCATCGATGCCTTCGACGGCAGACGCGATCGAGCTAGAGCAGCCCGAGCAGTCCATGCCGGTGACGTTGGCTTCGACCTTGTTGGTCGCGTTGGTGATCGCGGCTTCGGTGTCGGGGCTTGGGGCGTTTCCTTCGGCGCAGCCGATGAAGACAAGCAGACAAAGGGCGAGAGCAGTTGTAGCGAGCGTTTTCATAATGGGTCTCCGGGTGATGGGTGTTAATACAATAGTCTAGGCGCGGATGGCCTCATTGATCCAACCGCCGCCGAGGACGGTTTGTTCCAACGGGCTTCCAATTTTTCCGTAGCAGACAGCGGCTTGGCCGGGCGTGACCGCTTCGACGGGGTCCATAAAGCGGACTTCAATCGCATCAGCACCATTTTCGTCGGTATAATTGCGGACCTTGGCGGGGACCGGTTCGGAGTTGTAGCGGACCTTGGCTTGGCAATCGAGCCAATCCAGGGGCGGATCGACGAGCCAGTTGGTTTGGTCTGCGGTCAGGCCGACGGACATCAGATCGTCTTTTTTGCCGACGGTGATGGTGTTGGTGTCGGGGTTCTTGTCGACGACATAGATCGGATAGCCCAACGCGACTCCGACGCCGCGGCGCTGGCCGAGCGTGAAGTGTTGATGGCCGTCGTGGGTGCCGACCTCGACGCCGTCCGCGTCAACAATGCTGCCGGTGGAGAAACCGCCTTCGGTGCGTCGCTCGACGAGCTTGGCGTAGTCGTTGTCGGGGACGAAGCAGATCTCTTGGCTATCGGGCTTATTAAAGATCGGCAGCTTATGAGCTTCCGCAATCTGTCGTGTCTCAGATTTTTGCAGGTGACCGATCGGCAGCATCATGTGCGCAAGCTGATCACGCGGGCTGCCAAAGAGCACGTACGACTGGTCTTTGCTGGTGTCGACGCCGCGGAGGAGTTTCGGGTTCAGCGGGTCGGACAGGTCGGTCTGCGCGTAGTGGCCGGTGGCGACGTAGTCGGCGTCGATGGATTGTGCGTAGGCGTGGAGCTTGCCGAACTTCAGCCAGTCGTTGCAACGAACGCAGGGGTTGGGAGTTCGCCCGGCGTTGTACTCCGCGACGAAGTAGTCCATGATTCGGCCGAAGTCCTTGCGGAAGTTGACCACGTAGAACGGGATGTCGAGCACCGCAGCGACGAGCCTGGCGTCCGCCGCATCATTGACCGAGCAGCAGCCTTGCTTGTGCTTGGCTGCTTGCGGCTTAGCGGTAGTGTCACACGTTTGTGCGTGCAGGTTGTCGTAGCCGTCGGCGATCTCTTCGGGGTTATCGCTGCCCAGGCGCATGAAGCAGCCGACGACTTCGTAGCCGTCTTCTTTAAGGAGTGCTGCGGCCGCAGAGGAGTCAACTCCGCCGGACATCGCGAGCACGACCTTCTTGCCAGTGCCGGGTTTACTTAAGGACATCGATTCATTTTACCCTGCAATAGATGTTGCGTATGCAAGTGATCAGAGCACAAAAACGGACTTTGATACGAGTTAGTCTTACCCTGCAGTTCCGGATAACTGACGGCGAAGCGAACGTTTTGCGGGTTAATGGGGCGTTGATTGGGTTTTGCTGGGCGGCATCTATGAAATAGCGATGAATGATTGGATGTTTTACAACGAGGTTAAGTAAGTCAGATAGCACGGCGATAAATCTACTAGATCCGGGTTAACCTGCGCGTTGGCGCAGATTGAGATCAATCCGTCTAGGAGGCCTTGTGATGATGGTTGGGGTAACAGCAGCTTTATTGGTAATTCTTGTTGGATGGACGGGCTTCTGCCTAGTCCGCCGAAATCGTTTGTCGCTTCGCACCAAGGTGCTGAGCCTAGGCCTGATCATCGGAGTGGGATCGACGGTGACAGTCGGGCTTATCTCGACGCAAACCAGCGTGTCGGCTTTAGATGATCTTCAGTCCTCTACTCTCGCGGCTTTGCGTGACGGTCGAAAGTCACAGATTGAGGACTACTTCGTTGGCATCCACGAGCAGATGTTTAACTTTGCACAGAACCAGATGGTGGTGGATGCGACGCGTGACTTTGGTGATGCGTTTGGCAAGGTTGCCGAGCAATCTAAAGTACCAACGGAGGACGGCTCGCCTGCGGTAAAAGCAGTCGCGGGCTACTACGACAGCCAGTTCCGCCCGCGTGCGGATGAAGCGGGTATCGACTACCGAGGCGCTTCGACGTACACCCCAGCGGATGCGAACGCGCGTGTGCTGCAGTCGTGGTACGTCGCGAACTTCGAGAACGATTCGTTTGATGTGGGCGATAAGCTGAGCCTAGACCGTGCCAAGCAGGACGTTGAGTACAACACGCACCACGGGCAGTACCACCCACAGATCCGTCGATTCCTCAATAGCTTTGGGTACTACGACATCTTCTTGTTCGATGTGCAAGGGAACATGACGTACTCGGTGTACAAAGAGACGGACTACGCGACGAACCTGCTAACTGGGCCATACAAATCAACGAACTTCGGCAGCGTCGTGCGTCGTGCATTGGGCGCGGGCAGCGCTGGCGAGATCTTCATCGAGGACTTTAAGCCCTACGAGCCGAGCTATGGCAGCCCTGCAAGCTTCATCGCTTCGCCGGTGTTTGAAGGC
>JBGCDC010000201.1:0-2805 GCA_045105055.1 Phycisphaeraceae bacterium
CCATCAGCGTTGTCGCTTGGTGCGTTTTCATCGCCATCGTCTTCGTTCGGATCGAGCCTGCCGTTGCGATTGGCGTCCTCGCCGTATAAAAGATCCTTGGTCATATCGCGGACGTACATCAGTTCACCGACGGTCTCTAGATCGCGATCTTTGATCTGATAAGGCGTATCGCGCGAAAGGTAATAGGCCGACTCTGCCCCACCAGGCGTAATACGCCCGTTGCGGTCCTGCCAGTCGTTGATCGCCGCGGCGAGGTTCTCGGTCATCCCTTCTAATTCAAGCGCATCGATCCCGGCAAAAGCATCAAGATTGATTTTTCCGCTCTCGCCTTGCAGGCCGAACTCTGTCTCGCGATCGTCGGTATGACTTGGTCGGATAATCCAGAACAGCCCATCGCCTAGGATCTGCGCCTGTGGATCGACCTGATCAAGCCGAGGCGCTTCGCCCAGCGCGATGACATCGGCCAGATCGCCGCGCACCGCCTCGATCGCACCCTGCGCAATCCATCGTGCTTGGGTTTGGCTGATGCGGTTCGCCAGGGCGTCGGTCTGCACACGCATCTCTTTAGAAAAGACGAGCACCATCGAAGCCAATACAGTCGTCACCAACAGCGCAACAACATAGGCTGCCCCGCGTGGATCGCGTGCATGCCTTCGGGCCGGGTTGGTTTGTTGCTTGCACATCATGTCGATTCAAAAACCCAGGTTGATCCCGCCGTTCGTTCCGCCACTGGTTTGCACCGCAGCGGGCAGCCGAACGATCTGCGACATCGTGATATAGCCTTTTACCTTCGCTTCTTCATCCTTTGGTGCTCGGCTAAGCTCGGGCGCGATCACTAGAACCATCTCAACTGCGACCGGCACTTCATTGTCCCGATCGGTTGAGTCCCACTCGTCGACCCACTCTCCGCCGTCGAAATACTGCATATTCAGCGACACCACACGGCGAGCAAGCACTTGTAGCGTGGGCTCGGGTGTCGCCACCGCGAGCAGGTTCCCCGTCACCAGCCGAGCAAGCACGTAATGATCCGGGTCCTCGCCGGAGTTCAGCAAGCGGAGCTCAACCTGCCGCAAGTCAGCGAGGTCTTGATCTGTTTTCAAATTAGGATTGGCGGTGACATAGGTCACTACATCCGCGTCCGCATCCATCATCCCCGACGCGTCCTCGCCGATGAACACACCACTGACCCGACCACCGGCCGGCGGCACGCACTGCAGATCCATTCGCAACGTCGCAAGCACCGAGCGCCCTGCCTCTCGACCGGACAAGTGGTCTTCGATCTGCTGCCGCGCCTTAAACGCACCGCTCATACTTGTAAACAGCGCCGCAGATACGATCGCGGTCACCGTGACCGCAAGGATCAACTCCAGCAGCGTGAAGCCCGCAGCATGGCGAATCGAGTTGTTCGGGCTAGTCATCCGCATTGTTTATGTGCCCACATACACCACAGTTTTCAAGGAAACCGTTCGCTCTTCTTGCCCACGCATCCAACGCACCGTTAGCGTTAGCTCGCGAAAATCTGTGCTCAGCCAGTCATCATCCGTCAGCGACCATGTATATCGCTCCGCATCGTTGCCATAGGTCTCATCGAACTCACCCTCAGCCGAGCCAAACGTCCAAGCTTCGCTGAGGATCACTTCTTCCATCTGTGTCTGGGCGAGCATCATGGCGGTGGCCTGGCGATCGGTATGTGCCGCGGAGCTGGCCGACAACGTGATCCCGCGCATCACAAACGGCAAGACGATCGCGACAAGCATCAACGCTGCGAGTGCTTCAACCAGCGTAAAACCACGGGCACGACTAATAGTTGATCTCGACATCGTCGCTCCCGTCTTCGAGTTGTCCGGGGTCAATCGGCGAGCCGATGATGTACGGCTCAGTCGGCGTCTTGCAGTAAACCGCGATCTGCTTGCCGTCGCCGTCGCGCGTCATGGTGATCTGCGCGAGTTCGCCTGTACCGTCAGGCTCAACACGGACGAACAAGAACGGCCCCTCTTCTGACCCGCCTTCGAGTTCAATCACAAGCTTGTCTTCAAGTTTAAGTACCTTTCCAGCGATGGAACTCGGCCTCACAAACCCCTCGGGGGTCAGAGCCTCAAGCCAACAGGTATTTTCATCTGTATCGATGACCAAGCGATAGGGCTTGGCATCTGCGGCCGAGCGGACGCGTGCCTCCTGGAGTAGCGCCGTGATGATGCGCGCCGACTGATCGATGCGCTGCGATCGCAACAACCCGCCGAGTGCGGGCGCAACGATCGCGAGCAGCAGGCCGATGATCAGCATCACCAGTACCAGTTCAATCAGCGTAAAGCCGCGAGATGTTCGGCCAATACGTATCAATCCTCGTCCTCACTCCAGTTGGTGATGTCGTCGTCGCCGCCCTCTTTGCCATCCGGGCCGTAGGAGTACAGGTCGTAGCCGTACTCGTTCTTCGTGCCGGGGTAGCGGTACTGCCAGGGGTTGCCCCATTCGTCATCGATGATGGCCTTGGCGAGGTAGCCGCCCTGTCTGTAATCATCCTCATCCACGCCACTAGGCGCTTCGCGCAGGGCCTTAAGGCCATCTTGCGTGGCGGGGTATTCGCCCATATCGATCTCGTAGTTGCTTAACGCGGTTTCGAGGTTCGAGAGCTGTGTCTTGGTCGCGGTGACCTTGGCCTTGCCCGACTGGCCAGCGAAGCGCACACCAACGATACCCGCGAGGATGCCGAGGATGACCAAAACCAGCAAGAGTTCAAGGATGCTAAAAGCGGAAGAGCGGTAGAGTTGTTTGCGTTGTTTCTTCATGGCTATCGTTTGTGTGAAT
>JBGCDC010000202.1:0-13022 GCA_045105055.1 Phycisphaeraceae bacterium
CAGCCGTTGCTTGGCAGATACTTAACGCGCTATCTTTTGTGCCGGTGATGATATAAAAACCGGTTTCTCTGGTAAGAATTCGCATTTGATCGCGGGTCGGTTGAGACTTGAGTAGTGTGCCGTACTTAGCGCCCGGCGTTAGCATCGCGGAGCCGCACATCAGCACGGCACCTTTGAAGAGGTCTGGCCTGTAGTAGACAAGCGTGTTGCCCGCGCCTGCACCGCCTGAGTACACGGTGAGATAGACCCTTGCCGGATCGATCACGTAGCGTCGTCTCGCCACATCGGCCGCATGGACAGCCAGCGCCATCCTCATAGCGTAGGGACGCTTGTTACCCGAGCCGTTTGCACCGACAACAATCAGGTTCGCTTTCGCCGCGGCGTCGTGCAAATGGTTGGCGTAGTTGCCGGTGTCCCACGCATTGATGCACACCAGCAGGCCCGGCGGCCGATCTCGGCTGTAGTCTTTGGGTACTAAGACTTCAAACGAAAAGTTCTCTTGCCCAGCATTCTTATCCGGTGCCAGCCACTGAGTTGTTCTGAGCGCTTCTTTGGCTGCGTTTTCATCTTTGAGCGTTCCTTCGCGGTGATGAAAACCAAAGTAGAGATTCAACGGCAGGCCGCCGACCTCGATCCGATACGCGCCCGTCTTGTCGGTCTGAGCCTCGACCTGAGGGTCCATTTGCTTTTCGCCCTCGGTCAGTTCCCTTGCCGACAGCGGCGTCGCCGCGACTAGGCAGAGCAGTGCGAGCACGTAAAAACAACGGTGTCTCGGATAAGCACGGTGTGGTTCAGAGCAATTCAATTGGGTCCCCTTTCTATTTTGACCGCACTCGCGACGAGCTACGTCCGAGCGCTACTGTCTTAGCCTTCCCCGTCTTCGCCGCCGATGGACTTACGCATGCCAGTGTCGGCTTGGATGTTGTTCATCTTGTAGTAGTCCATCACGCCAAGGTTGCCAGCACGGAATGCGTCGGCCATGGCTTTGGGCACTTCTGCTTCGGCGAGCACCACCAGCGCGCGGTTCTTCTGTTCTTCTGCACGGAACTCTTGCTCCGCAGCGACGGCCAGGGCACGCTTCTGCTCGGCCTCGGCTTGGAAGCGGATCTTGTCCGCCTCGGCTTGGTCGGCTTGCAGCTTTGCGCCGATGTTGTCGCCGACGTCGATGTCTGCGATATCGATGGACAGGATGTCGAACGCAGTGCCCGCGTCAAGGCCGCGGTCGAGAACGACGCGCGAGATACGATCAGGGTTTTCGAGGACGTCTTTGTGTGATTCGGATGAGCCGATGGTCGTGACGATGCCTTCGCCGACACGGGCGATGATGGTTTCTTCGAGCGCACCACCGACGAGCCGAGCGAGGTTGGCTCGGACGGTGACGCGGGCGCGAGCTTTGACTTGGATGCCGTCTTTGGCAACCGCGTCGATCGTGTTTCGACCGGTCGATGCGGCGGGGCAGTCGATGACCTTCGGCTTAACCGAGGTCTGCACCGCTTCAAGGATGTCTCGGCCCGCCAGGTCGATCGCACACGCGGTATCCCATGGCAGGTCGATCTTTGCACGGTCCGCAGCAATCAGTGCGTTAACAACGCGTTGCACGTTGCCGCGCGAAAGCATGTGGGTTTCGAGTTGGTTGGTCGAAACGCTTAGGCCAGCCTTGGTCGCCTGGATGCGTGCGATCACGATCGTCTTGGGGTTCACTTTTCTAAACCACATCCCAATGAGGTCGAAGAACGACACGGGGGCACCCGAGACGCGGGCTTGGAGCCAGAGGTTGAAGAATTTGCTGATGATCGCGAAGAGGACCACGCAGATGATCAGTGCGATGACGATCACGACGGCGACGATGATCGTGCCAAGGTCAGCGAGTAGTGGAGTAACGGTCGGCATAGCGGTTTCCTTAGTAAGGTCTGTCCGGACATCAGAATCTTAGCAGGCCAAGGCGGTTTTAGCTTACAGAGCCGAACTGAGGATTTACAAACACACCCCGCGAAGCCAGGACCGACTTTCCCGTATCATTTAAGCTTGTACTATTTTGGAGTTTGAGCGATGCGAGCGATTGTGACTGGCCAAGTTGGCGTTGAAAAAAAGAGCTATCTACAAGGTGTTGTTGATTTTGCAGGCGAGCGTGGCGAAGACATTTCGCTCTACAACGTCGGTGAGATGATGTACGGCGAAGCCCCGGACATCAATGCAGGTCAGATCCTAAACCTCCCACTTGCGAGGCTCAGGTCGCTCCGCCGGGCCGCGATGAAGGACATCATCCGCGAAGCCGAGGGCAAAGAAAACGTCATTATCAATACCCACGCCACCTTCCGCTGGCGGCACGGCCTATTCGCGGCCTTTGATTTCGACCAGATCAAAGAGTTTGCGCCCGATACCCTCATCTGCCTCCTCGACAACATCGAAGTCGTCCACGCACGACTGCACCAAGACTACACCTCCGACGCGACGCTCAAGGACCTCATGGTCTGGCGCGAAGAAGAGATCATGGCCACCGAGCTCCTCGCGCAAGCGCTCAACATTCCGAACCGCTTCTATGTCCTGTCGCGTGGCCGACACGAAGACACGACCGAGACGTGCTACCGGTTGATCTGTAAGTCTGAGATGAAGACGGTGTACCCGAGCTTCCCGATGACGCACGTCGAGAAGCTGCCCGACGTCAAAGCGGTGATCAACGACTTCCGAGCGAAGCTGGCTGAAGTATTTATCGCGTTCGATCCAGGCGATGTTGATGAGAAGCTGCTGCTCGATGCGGCGCTGGACGCGGTCAAAGAAGGCGAAGACTTTATTCAAGCCGAGGCCGGCACGTTCAGGCCCGGCGAGATGCTCAACGTCCCCGTGCGACAAGTCCTCGACATCGCTAAAGACGTCGACGGCCAAATCTACACGCGCGACTTCCAAATGGTCCGACAGTCCGACATGATCGTCTCGCTGGTGCCTGTGCTTCCTGACGGCGCACCGGGCCTATCCAGCGGCGTCGAGCGTGAGCTGCAACATGCCTTCGACCACAGCCGAGAGGTTTACGTCGTCTGGCACCCTGAAAAGAACCCAAGCCCCTTCATCACCGAAACCGCGACCAAAGTCTTCCGCACGACCGAAGAAGCTATGAAGCACTTCGAAGAAAAGGGCTACATCGTGCAGGGCAATCTCTTCGGGCACTGAGTACCGCCAGAGTAAGAATTGACTTAAGCACGGTGCATATCTCGCCCGGTGTCGGGCTATCTCTTCGTACATTGCCGAAAATACGGATGATCAGAGTAGTGATGTGGGGTTTTTGCTGATTCTTCATCAAGCCAAGAGGTTAACTGCTCGATAACTAAGGCCGTAGGGGACATTTTTATGCACAACATCCTTCTTGTTGATGATCAGCTAGATATACATAAGCTCGTTGAGCAGGCGCTTTCAAGCCAACTTGGCGAGGACTTTTCGCTGACGATTGCCACAAATCGGGAGCAGGCTCGCGCTGAGATATTGAGCGACAAAGTGTTTGATGTCGTGCTCTTGGACTTGTGCCTTCCTGACTTTACGGGTTTTGATTTGATGCAGTGGATGCTGGATACGCGTCCTAGCTTGGCGATTGTTGTGGTCAGTGGCTCTGGTACGGAGCAGACGGTTGTCGAGGCGCTTGAACGTGGCGCGATGAGTTATGTTGGTAAAACCGCACTCACTCAGAGTCTTGCCCGTACTGTGTTGAAGGTGATCAACGCGAATCAGCAGAGCCGTCGAATTCGACAGGTGCGTGACGGCCTAAGCTCGATTTGTCTCAGCTTTGAAATCGATAATGATCCTGCACTGATTCAACCGCTGCTTCACGAAGTACGCGACGCGCTGGATCGATTCAAGGTCGGCGGCAGCTGCGCCCCTCAACTGATCGTCGGCGTCGAAGAAGCTATCGCCAACGCGCTGTACCACGGCAATCTTGAAATCGGTTCTGAACTTAAGCACACAAACTTCAGTGAGTTTTACAAGCAGGCTCAACAGGCTCGCTTGAACCCAAAATTCAGTAGGCGATCGGTTCGCTTATCAATCGACGCAAACCACGACGGCGCGAAGATCACGGTCGCGGACGATGGTCAAGGGTTTGATCCAACTTCTGTACCCGATCCGACGCTACCTGAGAATATTGCACGGGCGCATGGGCGAGGCTTACTCATGATGCGAGCCTTCTTCGATAGCGTGCGTTTCAATAAATTAGGCAACGTCGTGACGCTGACCGTTAGAAATGATCAGGATGCCACGGGTGAATGTGCCGGGTCGGTTGAAGACGCGGCGTGAGTCTAGGCTGAAAACTAGAGATTAAAAAACCCCGCTATGAAAGCGGGGTTTTTGTTTATTTGTCTTGCTGTTGATTATTTGCGTTCTTGCGATAGCTTGACTTTCATCGGCATGGTCGCGGTCATCTTCATGGCTTGTTGGCCGTTGGCGATCATCTCCATGGTCATGTCCATATCGCCTTCGAAGTCTTGACTGGTCGTGTAGTTGGAGAGGTCGCGATAGACTGATCCGTCGCCCTTCATCTTGATGGTGATCTCCATGGTGGAGGTCTGGTCGGGTGACAGGTTCATGGTGATGGTGCCGTCCATTTTGAAATCGAGGACTGCGACGAGCTTGCCATCATCTTTTTTCAGGTCGACCATTTCGAAGGCCATTTCGCCTTCAAACTTAGCGCCGGGGATACCCGTTTGGCCCATGAAGGCCTGCATCATTTCGTCTTCAACTTTCCAGGTGTCGCCGACGCCGACAGGCTTGTCGGGGAAGACCATACGCTGGTCAACGTAGCCCGCGCCTTTGATCAGGTCTTTGGCTTCTTGCGGGATCGCTGCGCCTTCGATCTCGGTTTCCCAGCCGTCGGCGTTCTTGGTCTGCGTCATGACCGCGCCTTCCATGGTGCTGTCTTCTTGCTCTTGCGTTTGGCCAAGCATGGTTGTCTTGGAGACGGTTTTGGCTTTGACGAACTTGTTCTCAACCTTGGTGGGTTGGCCGTCTTCGACTTCGAGGATTTTTTGCTCGATGACGTTGGTCGTATCGGTTTCCATTTGGCCGACGAGGGGCTGGCCCTGAATAGTCATGTTGAGGGTGCCGGGGTCGGTCTCGGTCTCGACGGTGACAACGAGTGTCTCGCCTGCCTCGGGCGCGGGACCACGCAGGTCGACTTTCTCCCCCAGTGCAGGCAGCGCGAGGAGCAGGGCAAGGGTCGTTGCGGCGGTTTTTAAATGCATGGATTATCTTTCCGTAAAGGTTTTTTGGATTGTTTCTGGCGGTTATGAGCTACCGAGAAAAGCTTGGCTGGTTGCACGATTTTATGCGATTGCTTCTTTAAGCGAAGAGAAGATCAGGCCCCAGTTTCCGAGCCCAGCGACGCGAGGAGGGCGGCGTGGCACTTGCAGCCCAGTAAAAAGCGGTCCAGGCCGAAGTGCTCGTTTGGGCTGTGGATGCTGTCGGAGTTAAGCCCAAAGCCGATGAGTAGGGTGTCGAGGTTGAGCTCGGTTTTGAAGTCTGCGATGACAGGGATGGTCGCACCTGCGCGGACGAGGACGGGCGGGTTGCCGGTGACTTGCTTGATCGCTCGGGAGGCGGCGTCTACCCACGGGCTGTCGGTGGGGGTGGCGACGGGGTGTGCCTCGCCATGGTTTTCGAGTTCCCATCGGCAGTCGCCTACGTCTTGATCGTTCACCCATTTTTCAAACGAAGCGGCGACCTTTGTAGGGTCCATGTTGGCGGGGATGCGGAAGCTGACTTTTGCTCCGGCGAACGCTGGGATAACGGTTTTGGCGCCTTCGCCCATGTATCCGCCGTACAGGCCGTTGACGTCGCAACTCGGTCGGGCCCATCGGCGTTCGAGTGTGCTAAAGCCTGCTTCGCCGAAGGGCTTGGCACCCACTTCGCCGAGGTATTGCTCTTCGTCGAAGCCGAGCTCGGGCCACTTGGCTTGCTCGGTCTCGTCCATGGGCGCGACGTCGTCGTAGAAGCCGGGGATGGTGACGCGGTTGTCGTCGTCGAAGAGTTTGCCGAGCGTGCGTGCGAGCAGGGTGGCGGGGTTGGCGAGCGTTCCGCCGTAGACGCCCGAGTGCAGGTCGCGGGATGGGCCGTGGAGTTTTAGGTCGTAGTAGACGAGTCCACGGAGTGCGTAGGTGATTGCGGGGGTTGGGCCTTGCTTGCCTTGCCACATGGCGGTGTCGCTCACAACACAGAGGTCGGCAGCGAGCAGGTCCTTATGGTCGGCCATGACCTTGGGCAGGGTGACGCTGCCGCATTCTTCTTCGCCTTCGATCAGCAGTGTGACGTGGCAGGGCAGCTTTCGGCCGGTCGTTAGATAAGCCCGCATCGCCTCGACGAACATCATCACTTGGCCCTTGTCATCACAGGCCCCGCGTGCATAGACCTTGCCATCACGAATCGTCGGCTCAAAGGCGGGCGTCGTCCACAGGTCCAACGGGTCGGGCGGCTGCACGTCGTAGTGCCCGTAGAAGAGAACACGCGGCGCGTTGGGGTTCTCGACAATCGCATCGGTCGTGCGCGCGACGATTGCGGGGTGGCCGCCGCCTTCAAGGATGTGCGTTTCGAGGCGCATCTCTTCGAAGTCGCGGGCCATGTGGGACGCGGCCTTGTGTACGTCGTCGGCATAGGCCGGGTCGGTGCTCACACTAGGAATAGCGAGCAGGTCACACATACGTTTTACCGCATGGTCGTGGTCCGCGTCGAGGTGGTCGAGAAGGGGTTGGAGTTGGTTGGTCATGCTTCTATAGTAGGACTTCTTAGACAACGCGACGAACAGCCCAATATAGGAACCCAATGCCTAAACCAATCGCCCTGATATTAATCGTCTTTATGTTTTGTTCGTTGCACGCCGAAGCTGAGGAGAAGGAACAAGAAGCGGTGCCCATCGTCGGCATCTGGCTGCTCTCCGATATGCAGGTCAACGGCAAGGCCGTAGAAGATGACGATATTGGCAACAGGATCTTTACCTTTGCAGACGACGGCACGATGCAGGCATTTGAAAACGTCGAGGATTACGGCAATGAAAAGGCGGATGACAAAGGCTGGTATGAACTCGACGATGAAGGCAATGTTTCGTTCTACGAAGACCTGAACCGGGATGATAAATTAGACGACGATGAAAAAGAAAAGCCCGACGTCCTTGCATGGGCGTTCGAAGATGGGACCCTGACGCTAAGCAAGACGATTCGCGCAGGCGATAAAAAGATGACCTTTGCCGTGATCCTTAAGCCGTATCAGCCAGAGGATTAGTCGTCCTCTTGTTTGTCGATCGCGACTTGCACCTTGCCTGCTTCGACGCGGACCGGGTAGGTCGGCACGGGCGGCTCAAACTCGGGGTGGTCCAAGTTCTTGCCGTTGCGGAGGTTGTAGGCGTAGCCGTGAAACGGGCAGGTGATCGTCAGCCCGCGGACCTCGCCCTCTTCCAATGGTCGGCCGGCATGGGGGCATTGGTTGGCGATCGCATAATGCTGACCATCCACATTGAGCACGACAAGCGCTTTGCCCGCAACGGTCGTGCAGACGCGCCCGCCCTCGGGCAGTTCGGCGGTGTCGGCGATGTCGGTCCACTGATTCATGCAAACATATTAGCCGCTACACGCGAGATGAATCGGCATACGATGCTTGTATGCAAACAAGCCGAGCAAAAGGACAACCCGACTACACCGCAGTCACGATGCAACTCGCGGGTAAGGCACTGGCCATGGCCACAGATTCGGCACCGCATCGCGCGCGTGAGGGCGAGCTGCGTTGGCCGATCGCTAACGCGTTGCCTGCTGCGCGCGTGCTCGTGGGTCAGGCCGAGCAGCATGACCACCAGCTGCTCCGCGCTGTGGCCGTGTCGCTTAACGAAACCCTTGCCGAGGATACGGGCAAGATCACTGACGGTTTTGGCCACGCTCGGCCCAGCTACGGCCTGCTCGCGATCCACCTGCTCGGCAGCGCCGCACACCTCGCCGATCAACCCGACACGCTTGACCTGATCAAGCAAGCCGCGGTCACGTTGCTCGATCGCAACCCCACGGACGACGGCCCGCCCGAGCCACGCCTCGCGTTTTGGCGTCGGCTGATCGCCCGGCAGCACGGCCTGCAAGAAGCCGAAGAACTGCCCCTGCCCAACACCGGCCCCGCGCCGCTTGTCCCGCTCGGCCTCGATGACTTGATCGATAGCTGGACCTATTACGAGCTCGTCGGCCTGCACGGCCTACACCTCTGCAACCTCGTCGAACCAAATGAAACGCTCGCTCAGCAAATCCGCTCCGTCGCGGAATACCACCTGGGCCACACCCAGCCCGACTACACCACGTATCAGCCCTGGGGCCTGGCCGCGTTTGCCTCCGATGTGTACACCGCCATGTTCGCTGAGCAACAGCTCCACGATGTCGCCACGCACCTGAGTATCGAGGGCCCAGGCGGCGCGGTGCTGCCCGCGCTGCTTTTAGCAGACAACGCCGCCGCGATGTCGGGTACCCTAAGCAAGGTCTGGCGACGAGATTGAACACGGAGGTTCGCGATGGGGTCTTCAAGTGAATGGCGAGGGATGACAGGACGCGGGCTCTTGATGAGCTGCCTCGTCGCGGGTTCGCTTGGTGTAAGCGGCGCGAGCGCTGCGCAGGACAAGCCGATCGAAGCGACGGCCGATGAGGCCCAAGCCAGCATTGACGCAATCGACGGCTCTCAAGAACAAGACGACATCTCCGCGGACCAGGCCTCGCTCGATTCGGAACTCGCCAGTGCCAAGCGGTTTGAAGCCGAGCTCGATGCGCTGCTTCTTTCCAATGGCCAACTCGACAGCACGCGCAGCGACGCCTTGCCGAAGCTGCGCAGCCTCGCGACACGATGCGGCATCCTCGCCAACAGTGCGATGCACGAAGAGGTCCGGCTCGTACTGCTCGGCTACCAAGCCCGGGCGCTCTCGGCGTTGGCTTCGTTAGTACCCGCCGATCAGGCCGAAGACGCCGGGTGGATCGAACAGCTCAACGACACCGCCCAGCAGATCATGGCGATCGACTTGCCCGGCGCCGCACCCGCTGCGGACTACTGGCAGTTGATCGGTGAAGTCTCTAGGCAAGCCGCGACAAAGAAACCGCCGACTCAACGCCAGGCCCTGATCGAACAACTCCTCAGTGCATTCATCGACAAGCACGCGAAGGACGACGACGCGGCGGAGTACCTCGTCGACACCCGCCTCTCACTCGCGCAGCTCATGGACCAGCGCGGCGCGCAGCGCGATGTCGCTCAACAACTCGATAAGCTCGGCGACCTCCCCGCAGACAGCCAGCGACTTGGCGAGGCCCAGCAACTTCGGCAAAGCGTTGCTCGCTTAGGCACGCCAATCAACTTCGAATCGATCTCGACCCAGCTCACGCGCTGGCGTGCATCGGACCACCTAGGCAAGCCGGTGTTGATCCATGTGTACGCCGACAGCGTCGAGCCCGCGGTTCATATGATCGATGTGATCAGCCGATCGATCGTCGAAGGGTCGCTAAGCGGGATCGCGGTCGTGTCGCTTCGTGTGGGGGAGCCGATCGCTGGCACCAACGCGCCGCCTTGGCCGACCCTGCCGGTGCAGCTTGAGCCCAATGGCGTGTTGGATTCGCTCGGCGTCACCGCGCTGCCGACGCTCGCTTGGCTCGACGAACAAGGCAAGCTCGTCTCGATCGGCACGACGCCCGCGGTGCTCGATCAACTCAGTCGCATCGTGCCCGCCGAGCCAGATGATCAGGCCGAGCAAGCCGATGACCGCGCCGAGCCCGCCGTGGGCACCGACCTAAACCAAGACCCATCGCCCGATCCTGCAGCAGAACCCGCGCCCGTCAAACCCGCGGAGTCCATCGCTCCCGAACCAGATGATTTTCCTTTTTGATCAATTTTCCGCAAATCGCTCAAATGCGACTCAAAGGTCGTTTATAGTGTTCGTATCGCCTTTAAATGGCCGATATGAACCTATAGCAAGCCTTGATCCCCTTCCGTACAGCATGCCGTGCCCCGTTTCCAAGTCCGCCGCGAGACCTAAGCCATGACCAACCACACCGCCCTCAAAGACTGGGTCAAAAAGACCGCCGAACTCTGCAGCCCCGACGACATCGTCTGGTGCGACGGCTCCAAAGACGAGTACCAACGCATGTGCCAGCTCATGGTCGATGGCGGGACCGCGCAATGGCTTAGCCAAGAGAAAAAACCAAACTCCATCCTCGTCCGCTCCGACCCGGCCGACGTCGCACGCGTTGAGGACCGCACCTTTATCTGCTCTGAAAAAGAAGAAGACGCGGGCCCGACCAACCACTGGAAACACCCCGAAGAGATGCACGAGATCCTTCGCCCGCTCTTTCGCAACTGCATGCGCGGCCGAACCATGTACGTCATCCCCTTCTCCATGGGGCCCGTCGGCTCGCCCATCGCGCACATCGGCGTCGAGATCTCCGACTCGCCCTACGTCGTCGCCAACATGCACATCATGACCCGCGTCGGCAAGCCCGTCCTCGATGTCCTCGGCGACACCGGCGAGTTCGTCCCCGCCATCCACTCCGTCGGCATGCCACTCAACCCCGGCGTCAAAGATGTCCCCTGGCCCTGCAACGCCGACAACAAATACATCACCCACTTCCCAAAGACCAAAGAGATCTGGTCCTTCGGCTCCGGCTACGGCGGCAACGCGCTGCTCGGCAAAAAATGCTTTGCGCTACGCATCGCCTCCGTCATGGCAAAAGAGCAAGGCTGGATGGCCGAGCACATGCTCATCCTCAAACTCACATCACCCGAAGGCGAAGTCAAACACATCGCCGCCGCCTTCCCGAGTGCCTGCGGCAAGACCAACCTCGCCATGCTCACCCCGACCCTCGAAGGCTGGAAAGTCGAGACCGTCGGCGACGACATCGCATGGATGAAGATGAAAGACGATGGCCTCTACGCCATCAACCCCGAGTACGGCTTCTTCGGCGTCGCCCCCGGCACCAACTACGACACCAACCCCAACGCGATGGAATCCCTCAAGGCCAACGCCATCTTCACCAACGTCGGCAAGACGCCCGACGGCGACGTCTGGTGGGAAGACATCGACCGACCCGCACCCGACCTGCTCATCGACTGGCACGGCAAAGAGTGGGTCCACTACGACTCGGAAAACAAAGCCGCCCACCCCAACGCACGATTCACCGCACCCGCCTCGCAGTGCCCCGTCATCGCGGACAACTGGGAAGACCCCGAAGGCGTGAAGATCGACGCCATCCTCTTCGGCGGCCGACGCTCCACCGGACAACCCCTCGCCCTCGAATCCTTTAGCTGGGAGCACGGCACGTTCCTCGGCTCCACCATGGCGTCCCAAAAAACCGCCGCCGCCGCGGGCAAGGTCGGCGAACTCCGCTTCGACCCCATGGCCATGCTCCCCTTCTGCGGCTACAACATGGCCGACTACTTCCAACACTGGCTGGACATGGGAGAGACGGGCGGCAAAAACATGCCCAAAATCTTCTACGTCAACTGGTTCCGCCGCGCGGAGGATGGCCACTGGCTCTGGCCAGGCTTTGGCGAAAACGCGCGCGTCCTCAAGTGGGTCTGCGAGCGCTGCGATGGTAAGGGCGATGTCATCGACACACCCATCGGCCTCCTCCCCACCCAAGACGGCATCGACCTCGCGGGCCTGGACCTCCCCGCCGAAGACATGGCCGAGCTCCTGCGCATCGACACGGACGAGTGGACCCAAAAGATCCCCCTCTTCCGCGAACACTACGCCCAATTCGGCGACAAACTGCCCCCGGAACTCGCCAAGCAGTTAGATGCATTGGAAGAACGGCTCGGTGCCGCAGAGTAGGCCGCCTTGCTCGAAGGGGGATAGGCATTCCTGCCTGTCGTCACGGCGCAGCCGTGAATAGAAAGCGTGAGCCCGAGGCTGCGTCTGAAGTGATCCGCTGCGGACCAGCCCCCAGTCGCCTGCCCCTGCCACCGGCCACATACGGCGCCGCATGGGGTCAATGGTCGGCGAGGCGGTCGATGGTTTTCTGGAAGCTACGCGCGAGTTTGCCAGCGGTCTCGCTGACGACCTTGAAGAAGTCGTCGCCCTTGGCTTCGACGACGAGCGGCTTCATCCCCTTGGGGCGGGCTTCCATCAGGCAGCGCTTGTCGCCGGGCGTCTGCTTGGTCGGGCTGCTGTCGTCGTAGAGGTGGATCTCAACGCGCGTGAGCCGGTCGGCAAGGTGCCCGAGCTTGTCGGTGACCGCATCGCGGGCCATCTGTTCGAGGGCGTCGCTCTTGTCGATGTTGCTGTAGTTGGTCTGGATAATCATGGGGTTCCTTGGGTGGACGGCACGCCCTGTCATCTTAGCCGCGTGCTTACAAGTTCACTGGCCCACCGACGCCTTCGGCGTCTTACCGCGCTCGACCACGGCCGCCGCAAGAACACACAGCCCCGCCGAAACCCCGAACCCGATGGCCGGGCTGCCTTCACCATTCGCAGCCATCCCCAACGCCAGTAACGCGAACACAAAAGCGAGAAGGAAATATTTGCCCATGGCTATGCCTCCACCTTGTCGAGTCGGCCATAGATCGAGTTGGACGAAACCCAACCATTGATCCCGCCTCGGTTGTTGCCGATCTGAAAACGCTTGCCACTGATTGCTTTGATCAAGTGCAGGTACTGGTTCCCGTTGACTTTGCAGAGAACGATATCGCCGGTCGCAAGGGGCTCCGCGTCAACAGGCGACACGGTGCAGAGCTGCCCGGATTTGATCTTTGGCGACATAGAGTTGCCACGCGGCCGAAACTGCACGGTTTCGCCTTCTTGTAGTTTCGCAATGTGTTGTGTTGCCCATCCCACGGTATGCAGCCTCACTTAAAAGTCTAGATTGTCAGCCGCACAGGGGAATGGGCGTCCAACCGACCACAACATTCTACTCGCGGGCGTCGCCGGTCAACTGCAGATGGTGGTTAGGCAGCTCACTCGACGTGTCCACTCATTTTTATACGTTTCATCCGACGCGATCAAAGCGGCCACACGCTCAACCATTTCATTCTCTGGAATCGGAGTG
>JBGCDC010000203.1:0-3957 GCA_045105055.1 Phycisphaeraceae bacterium
CAAGGGCGGGGTGCAGGTTGATCCGCGTCAGCTATCGCCGGGCGAATTAATGCGTTTGACGCGGCGGTTCACAAGTGCATTGGGCGACAACATCGGGCCGGACTACGACATCCCCGCGCCGGACGTCGGCACCAACGCCGAGATCATGGGCTGGATGGCCGACACCTATATGAACATCACCGGCCGAGCGCAGCGCAGCTACGGCAACGCGGTCGTGACCGGTAAGCCGCTGGCCTTCGGCGGATCCGAGGGGCGCGAAAAAGCAACTGGACAAGGCCTGGTTTATGTGCTCGATGTGATGCTGCCTGCGATGCATATCGACCCGGCCAAGATGTCCTACAGCGTCATCGGATTTGGTAACGTTGGCTCGTGGACTTCGCGACTTCTGAAAGAGCGCGGCTCGAAACTTACTGCCGTCCTTGACCACACCGGCGCGATTCTTAATCACGATGGTATGGACGCAGATGACTTGGCGGCCTACGTCAAAGAGCACGGCGGCGTCAGTGGTTTTCCTAAGGCTGAGGCAGTCGATGCTGATACGTTTTACAAGCACGAAGTCGATGTCATGATCCCCGCCGCGCTCGAGCAGATGATCGATGAAGCACGGGGTGCTCAGATCAACTGCAAGGTCTTGGCTGAGGGCGCGAACGCCCCGTGTACGCCTTTGGCGGATCGGATGTTGGAGCAGCGGGGCGTACAGGTCTTGCCCGCGATTCTATGCAACTCTGGCGGCGTGACGGTGAGCTACTTCGAGTGGCAACAGAATCGTCAAGCGGAGCGATGGAGCGCGCAGAAAGTCGACGACGAACTGCGCCGCCTGATGCACGCCGCAGCCGATCGCGTCACCGTCATTGCCAAAGATAAAAACTGCGACATGCGGACCGCGGCGTACTGTTCCGCGCTACAGCACCTCGACGCGGTCTATGCAATCCGTGGCGTGTTCCCGTGATGGGACCTATCAAGTCGGCCGGTTAACGATCGCGGTACAACGCGTGCTGCGTGATGTAATTTGCGACGGCGTCACATATCGAATCATCATCGTGCAAACCGACTGCAGCTTGCTCGCGGATCGTAGTGGAACTGATTTCCAACTGCTCGACATCGACAAGACGCTTGGCCCACGCATCGCGCTTGTCGGCAGTGACGGAAGCAAGCAGCGCCTCGCGCGTGTCCGGCGGACGAACCATCACCACAGGCTCGGCCAATTCGATGATTCGCTGCGGCTCCCGCCAAACATCAAAGATCCGTAGCTGATCCGCGCCGATGAGAAGACGTAATTTTGCCCCTGGGTCGATACGCTGATGCAACGCTTCGAGCGTATCTACCGTATAGGTCGGCTTATTTGGCCCACGCTCGATTTCATCTGTCAGCACAAGCGTCGGCACACCGCCAGCCCGATCGGCCAAAGCCAATCGCAACATCGCAAGCCGATGCTGCGGATCAGTCTGCACACGATCTAATTTGTGTGGGGCTCGACCAGCGGGGATGTACGCAATCAAGTCTACGTGGATCGCTTGCGCCGCTTGCTGCGGAAGTGCGACGTGTGCCCGGTGCGGCGGATCAAAGCTTCCGCCAAAGAGCAGGATATTTTTATAGCCAGTCAGGTCTTCAGGCATAACGCTTAGCTTACGACGTTGATGGGTTTGTCGTCGAGATAAGCTCGTACATTGCTTGCTGCAATATCGAGCAGCCGACGTCGACTCGCGATGGTCGCCCAGGCGATGTGCGGCGTGATGATGCAGTTGGGTGCGGTGAGCAGCGGGTTGTCGGCGCTGGGCGGTTCGTTGCACAGCACATCTAAACCCGCGCCCGCAATTGTGCCATTGCTTAGCGCCTCCGCGAGTGCAGGCTCATCGATCAACTGGCCGCGCCCAGTATTGATCAGATACGCGCTCGGCTTCATTGAGGCTAATCGCGTCGCATTGACGTGGCCTTGGGTCCTTGGCGTCAGCGGGCAGTGGAGGCTGACGACGTCAGCCGTCGCAAACAATTCATCGACACCGAGCCATTGCACTGGGTACTCAAGCTCCTTTTTAGTACGGCTATGGGCGGCGATCGACATGCCCAGTGCGTGGCCAACGCGGGCGGTAGCTTGCCCGATCGCGCCCATGCCGACGATGCCGAGGGTCTTGCCTGACAACTCGATCAGTGGCCCGGTCGTAAAGCTAAAGTCTTTGCAGTTGGCCCACTGGCCTTCATGAACGGCTCGGTCATGCTCAGCGGTACGGTTGCAGAGTTCAAGCAGCATCGCGAAGACGTGTTGCGCGACCGAAGGCGTCGAGTAGCCGGGGATATTCGTGACGGTGATATCGTTCGCCCTTGCCGCGCCGATATCGACGACGTTGACACCCGTGGCGAGCACGCCGACGTATTTCAGATTCGGGCAAGAGGCGAGTGTCACCGCGTCGATCGGCGTCTTATTTGTCAGCACGAATGCGGCATCACCGATCCGCTCGATCACGTCGCGAGGTGCAGTTCTGTCGTGGATGACGAGCTCGCCGAGTTCAGCTAAAGGCTGCCAATTAACTTCGTTGCCTTCAGCGGTTGAATCGGCAGCTAGCTGGCTGGTGGTGTGTGCGTCGAGTATGACAATTTTTGGCATGGTACTTCCTTAGTGAGCTAGATCAGCCATCCTAGCCGATAGCGACCGCCGCGCGTGTGCTATGATGCCCCTGTGCCAATCCACATCGACGACCAACCCTCGACCCTGTCCCCGACCTCTATGCGTGAGCTGCTTGCCGCGGTCAGTAGCGAGCTTGCGCCCTCGGGCCGCGTTGTCGTTGAGGTTCGTGTCGATGGCACATCGATCACTGGTCCAGAACTCGATAATGATCAGCCGACCGCCGCCACTAGCGACATTCGCGTCTACTCCGCCAAGCCAAGCGACCTCGTAGTCGGCATACTCGAAGATGTTCGTAACCAGCTCAGTGCTTCGCAATCGATGCAGCAGCAAGCCGCGGAGCTGTTGCAGCAAGACGAACCGGCCAAAGCGATGGGCCTCGTTAAAGAGGCGATCAATGGCTGGCTCCAAGCCCAACAAGCCGTTGGCCAATCTGCAGAGCTCCTGCAGCTGGACCTTGAAGCCATCCGTAGCGAAGATCAGTCCGTCATGGAACGCATGAACGAATTGATCGCCAGTCTCGTCGAACTTAAGGACATCGTCGTTGCCAACGACTTCGTGACGCTCGCCGATGCGCTGCAGTACGAATGGCCTGAGATCACCGACCGATGGAACACCGCCATCGGCGCGATCATCAAGCACGTTGAGCAAGCTGAATAAATCGTTAATCAGCCACTAGTCACCAGCCACTAGCAACCTAACATGATCAATCTTGACCACCCGACCCTGCCGCTGATCAAAGAAGCCATGCCCGAGGCGAAGCTGTTCGCCACCGAGTTCCGCAAGCAGACGACACTCATCGTCGAGGCGGACGTGCTGCACAGCCTGCTCAAGTTTTTGCGCGATGATGACCGCTGCAAGTACGACCTGCTCAGCGATATCGCTGGCATCGATTACCTCCGCTATCCCAAGCCGAAGAACGCGCCAGAGGGTCTACCCACCGGCCGATTCGGCGTGATCTACAACCTCACCGCCACCGCGACCAACGGCCCAGAGTCCAAACGGCTCTTCATCAAAGTCCTGCTCGACCCGTCGCTCCCCACCGAAGGCATCGAAGAAGATCCGACGCTCATCCTGCCCACCGTCACCGACCTCTGGCCCGGGGCCGAGTGGATGGAACGCGAAGTCTACGACATGTTCGGCATCCGCTTTTCCGACCACCCCGACCTCCGCCGCATCCTGACCTGGGAAAGCTACCCCGCTCACCCGCTGCGAAAAGACTACCCCGTCAAAGGCCGAGGCGAACGCGAAGACTACCGCGTGGTGGACCGCGACTCGGCGTGAGTAGCGGAGTGGTTATGCTTCTCAAGCCTTTTTATCGAAAACTTTTCTTGACT
>JBGCDC010000204.1:0-3035 GCA_045105055.1 Phycisphaeraceae bacterium
GTGAAATTCACATTCCAAACTGTTGCGGCCTCGGCTGAGCCTGCGGAGCAGGCGATAGCTAGGCACGCGGCCATTGCACATTGGGTACGACTCATCATCATCTCGATCTCCTTTGAAGAGGGATAAATTGTTCAGCCTCTAGCTTCACAATATGGATTTTAAAGTCATAAATAAGCAAAAACATTAGATATGACTACTCTGCACTAACACAGTAATGCCAGCTAACTATACCTTTGCTTACGATCGAGGTGTAGTTCATTTTGCGTATAAGCATTAATGTTTTGCGCCGTTCTCGATGAGAGCAAGCAAGATCTATTTGATTAAACTTTAAGGCGTCCTTGAAACTGCGTTTTGCATATACCCATAGAAAATCGTTTTTACCACAACGCCGATGTGACAACCGTTATATCGCCGGATCGAACTACTTCTTGGGTAACCGATTGATTGTCAAGAGGCCAGCGTTGAATTAGCCCCGCCGAACACGCACAACTTTGCCATCAACGATCACGACGTTGATACGGGCCTCGGTTTCCCGAGACAGTGTCAGCCGTACAGGCTGTTTGTTGCGATGGATGACGCGCCATCGCAACTCAAGCTTTTTAGCGAGACGCTTAGCCTTTAACTCCGGCAGGCCGATGAATACTCGGTCGTCATCATGAGACACTTCAGCGATCACCTTGCCTATTTGTAGTCGGCCGATGGCGATCAAACGGCTATCTTTTCGGTCTGATTTTTCTCGATGGTGGTAAGCGACGGGACGCCCTTGTTTATCAATTACAAACCATATGTCCCCAGCTCCTAAGCCAGTAGCATCTCCTTGGCGGGTATCGTTTCCGTGTGGATAGGTCGTTGAATCAATCACACGAACACGAATACGGCCATCACGCTCGCGGACTGGCTTGCTAGCGATCATCATGCTGTGGCCTGTACTTTTTCCTTTTTTCAGTAACGAATAACGCCAAGCGAGTATGTCTCCTGGCTTTGCATCAAGCAGGCTAGGAATTTGTACCCAGAGGCCATCGCCGTCTTCTCCAACACGGTTAAAGGTCTCGTAGTATGTCACCGTCAGCGGCCTCGATCGCCAAGGGGCTAACTCGCCAGTTAAAGCGAGATAAGCTTCAGGGTGATCCTGCCTAAGGAAGTAACCGAGCAAGCCGGAGCAATCGCAGCGATATCGCTTAGTATCTTCATCAATCTCGGTTTTGTGTTGGTACTTCGTGGACTTCATATCCTCTAATGCGGACGTAAGTCTTTCACCGAACTGTTCGCTTGGTGTCGTTTGTAGTGCCTGTTCGCACTTACATTCAAGCGTGAAGGCGAACGATGTGATCAGAAACGTGACAATATAAATAGCATAAAAAGGTATTCGGCTAAATATCATATTCAGGCTCACTATCTTTCTTGCTAGGTCTATCTATTTCGGATAGATAGATTTGTTGATTCTTAAATTCAATAAAGGCTATGCCACTTGCTATGGCACGACTAATGTTCCTCACATATAAAAAGTAACTGCATTTCGATAGAGGATTTTATCTTGCTCTTCTTCGCTTAGTCCATGAATTAGCTTGAGTACGGTTTGAATCCACTCCACGTAATCGGCCTTGAGTAGGCACACGGGCCAATCGCTTCCAAACATTAGGCGGTCATGGCCAAAGGCTTGGAGCACGATTTCGAAGTATGGCTTTAGGTTGCTGATCGACCACACATCGGCCTGCACCTCGGTCATCATTCCTGACAATTTGCACATCACGTTTGGGCGTTTTGCTAGCTCGGTGACATCACTTGCCCACTGTTCGTCGAACTTGCTTGGCAGGATCGTCGGCTTAGCGATGTGATCGAGCACAAAAGGCATGTCCTCCGGCATCCTGTCGACCATCATGATGGTGTTAGGTAGTTGGCGGCCGAAGATTAAGATGTCATACCGTAAGTTTGTTCTGCTGATTGCTTTAAGACCACGCATGAAGGCAGCGCTGAGCATGAAGTTCGGATCTTTCTCGTTCTGGAGCGCATAGCGCACGCCCTTGAACAGCGGCTCGTCTTCGTAGTGAGCCAGCACCTCATCGATGTGATCATCTAACATCGGCACCCAACCCACTACGCCTGAGCAGAGCTTGTGATTCCTGGCATGCTCAATTAACCACTCGTTTTCTTCGAGCGTCTGCCTAGCATGTACCGCGATCGTGGATTGCACATCGTACGGGCCGCAGTGTTGAGCCAAGTCATCGAGGTTGTAGCTATGGGCCGCCGCAGAATGCTTTGGGATCCACGGGTACTGTTTCGGGTCGTAATCCCAGAGGTGATGGTGGCTGTCGAAGATACGTTGTTGCATAACGGATTGAATTAGCAATATTTGAGTGTGACTGCGCTCATGTTTTGTATACCCCAGCAGATGAGGTCATAGCGATGTCACTCCGCTACCCGCACAAACCCGACGCCATCGACGATCACAAAGCCGTCCGCATCGGCGGTCTGGAAGGTGACGGTTCTGTCTCCGTCGGCTTTGAAGGCGTGGCTGCCGATCTTGACTGCGAACCCGTGCTTACTTCCCTCACGCATGTCCCAGTTGATTTGACTGGAACCCTTCGCATGAGCGATCGTGATCGCGGCGTTGCTTGCCCTGTTTTTGTGCGGTGTGTAAAGCAACCAGATCTCATAGGTGCCGTCTTCTTCGATCGGTAGTGTGAAGGTCGCGGTGGAGGGCGTGTCGCTGTTGCCGACTAGATAGTTGAACTGGAACAGTCCCCACATGCCGTTGGCAGAACGCGGGGTCCACTTACCTGTGGTCTTGACGTGCTTTGCGTCGGTGTAGTGGATGATGCTGCCGGTGAGCGTGTTGCTGGAGAGGTCGATGCCGTTGGTCGCGGTGCCGTTTGGTCCGAGTTGATCGATGAAAGGCGGCGTGATCGGACTCTTGGAGGAACGGTTGCCTTCATTAACGACGTTGTTGTTTTCCCAGATAACTTTCACTGCTCGGCCGCCGGCGTTGTAAACCCAGTTGTCGCGGACGGTGGTGGTGGTCGTATCCCAGTCTAGAA
>JBGCDC010000205.1:0-4559 GCA_045105055.1 Phycisphaeraceae bacterium
TCAACCCGCCGACGCTGTCGATGATCGCCGTGCCCGCCGTCTCGTCGAGCTTCCAGTGGTGGACCGGCTGAGGTAAGGATTCCCCCGATCCCGGCGTGACCCTAGCCGACACGCGATGTGTCACACCGCCGTAACTTGCAACCACCGATAGCATCACTGCATCAGTTGTGTCATCTGCCAGATCGCCGTCATCCTCGTCAGTACCCGTCAGCGTGAAGGTGCCGCCGTCCAGCGACGCGTCGGTCATCCACACGCCCGAAGTCTTGTCGCTACGCCAATCCGCATCCTCGTTCACGTAATCGATCGCCATCTTCAGCGCTGACTCAGCGATCGCGCGGGCCTGTGTTTTGCGGTCGATGTTAGACGCGACTACAGCCGTCGGCTCCTGCGCAACAAGAAACGACAATGCCATAATCGTACACATCGCCACCGCGATGAGCACAAGCAACATCGCGGCACCGCGACTGTGGCTGGATTGTCTGGATCCTCTATACATGGCGTTGCCACCCCCCAATTGCCTTTCTTCTAAGTCATATTGCTTTCAATTACATCGGGGCTATTGCACGAACGATTGATTCAACAGGCCAGCATGTAAAAAAACTAGTCATACCAATTACCCTAACCATCACAGCCGGGCAAATTGCCAAGCAGCTCAGGTAAAACCTTTAATCCAACTCATCCCAGATCACCTTACCCGGGACGAGCACACCCGCAGCCTCATCCTTGGGCTCGCCCATGATCATGACCACATGATCAATCGTTGCGGTCCGCGTGCCACCGATCATACGGACCGCGAGATCCTTACCAATCGAGTCGGCATGTGTTATCGCGTCGGCAATAAAAGTCAATGTAACGTTGCCGTACTCACCATCAGTCGTCGCGTTACCTGTGCCCGAAGCGAGAATCGTGCCCGGCCGATTAACACGCATCTCAGCGCGGTTATCTCCCGAGTCGTAGGCGACCAATTCAACGAGGTAATAAGTCCCGGAATAATAGTTATCAAGCACAACATCGAAACTCAGTGTGTACAACTTTTCTTCTACTAGCGTGCCGATCGTTCCCGAACTTGTTGATAGTCCTGAGTTGGTGTAGCGGAACGCGAACGCCTGCTCACCAACAGGATCAGTGAAGTCGCCATAAGCCTCGTCAGCGATGCCGCGATAATTTGATTTATATCCTTTCGTCGCCCCGATCCAGCCCGTGGGTATCACTCTGCTTGTTCTTGTAATACTTTGCGCCGCAGTAACATCGGGTGATTCAAAATCTTCTTCAAGCAGAACCTCATCCTCCTCTTCGCCCGCAACCCAACGTAGCGAACGCTGCAAAAGCGTTAGTCCGTTGGAAGTCAAGTCGTTGACATCTAAATCAGAGTTTGAAGGAAAAATGACACGTCGCCCTACCGCTGGTCCGTGGTGCAGTGTGTCACCAATATCCGCACAAAGCATGACGGCTTCTGTCCCGGTGCCCGAGGTATCTGCCAGCACGGTGACACCTGACGCAATAGATGAGGTGACATATCTAAATGGGATCGCATTATTTATAAAAACAAGTGAGCCTGTATCAAAACCCTTGGTGATCGCATGATCTGTATCAACTAAATCAATATCTGCAGCGGACGCTGACGTTGCGCCATTACCTGACGTTAATCCGAAATCATCATGTAGATAGCCCTCATCTGTGACGATCCCAATCGCATGATCACGTAGTTTCGTGTTGACCGAACCCGAATTGACCTCTTCGGATATGAAAATAAGATCACTGTTTGCCGCAGCGGATTCGTAGACAGACGCCGCATCACTATCATCGATCACAGTAACCACATATCCCCACGACTCGAACAGATCTTTCTTTGCCTGGTCCTGCGCGGAGATAGACGACCCCTGCCCGGCGACAAAAAGAAGTCGATTGGTCGTTTCTTCAGCCACACCAGGCGTGACACGTGCGCTGACACGATGTGTCACGCCACCGTATTTTGAAACAATAGAAAGTAGAACCGCATGGCTGGTGTCATCGGATAAATCATCGTCACCTTCATCGATACCACTAAGCGTGAAGCTGCCGCCGTCTAGCGACACGTCGGCGATCCATACACCCGAAGCTTTATCGCTACGCCAATCTGCATTTTCGTTGACGTAATCGATTGCCATTTGCAACGCCGACTCCGCGATTGCGCGAGCCTTGGCCTTGTTGTCGATGTTCGATGCGATGACTGCTGTGGGACCTTGTGCCGCTAGAAATGACAACGCCATGATCGTGCACATCGCCACAGCAATGAGCACCAAAAGCAACGCCGCACCGCGCGAGCGTCGATTGCATACCCTCCCTCTCTTCGTTCTGTACAACGTTATTCACTCACCTCGTTGCGGATCGTCGCGGCACCGATTCCCGTGTAGGGGACCTCGCCGCCGGACATGCCGAAGCGAAAGGACACCAGCTTGGCCGACTGTGGATCGATGTTATCTAGCGTGAATGTGATCGACGAAATTTGCTCCGCCCATCGCTCGCTCGGGAACGTACTGTCGCCCTTGTAGCTATCCGTAGCGGTGCGAAAATCATCCGTCAGCGCGTAGCTAACATCCGTGATCAGCGGCGCAGGCGCATGACGCATGACGCGGTCCATCACCGCGTCGTACTCGATCACTTGGATCTCCGCCTTACTAGGCAAGCCATCGTCGTCGCTGTCCCTTGACCAAAGGATCAAGTAATCGCTTCCCGCATCCAGTAACATTCGCGACTCACGAATCTCCGCCTCAACGCGAGCACGCAGCGCCATCTGTCGCGTAATCAGCGAACGCATGTCTTTATCGACAGAGGTGCCGTAAGCCACACCGGTCAGCATCGCCGCGACCGCTGATCCGATCACCGCCGTACCCGCCAACGCGAGTAGCAGTTCAAGCAGCGTCAGGCCTCGGCAGGCATATCGCTTTATCATGCTGTTTCGTCGTCGCATCAGTTTGGCTCCGGCACAAAACGCTCAACCGACCACACCCGACCGCCCGGCTCATTCACACTCACCGTCACCTGTAGACCCGTGTGATCGCCACCCAGATCCGCAACACTGTTCGTGACCGCAACAATCGAAACCGAACGCTCGAGCGTTTGATAATCGCTGGGGTACAGCACCGCCGCATGGTCTGCGACGTTATTCACCGACTCGAGATGACCGTGGTAATCATCAATGTTGTCAAAATCAGTTCGCGTCGATTCGCCCGAGTCCGGGCCGATGCCCGTCGCACCTTCCGGGTCGGCGTAGGGCTTCGCTAATATTTCTTCGAGCATAACCTCGGCCAAAGCCTGTGCCCGCGCACGCTTAAGTGCATCGAGTGTCCGCGCCTGACCGGCTGTGACGGCCTGCACGATCCCTAGCGTGACGAACGACAAGATCGCCGAGGCGATGAGCACCTCGGCAAGTGTGAAGCCCTGAGATCGTTTAATCCTCTTACGCATAGAAGAGAATATCGACCGGATCGAGTGCCTGATTCACTGGGTATAGACACGCCTAAGCCGACTCTCAAAATCACCGATAGTCCTTGTATGGCAAGGAATCTACGCCAACCTGTGAGACGCGGCGTCTCGATGCTAGAACTAATGATCGTGGTCGCGGTGCTCGGTATTATCGGGGCCATGGCCGTGCCGATGTTCTCCGCGACCGATGCAACGCGACTCACTTCCGCCGCAAGCGTGCTCGCAGCTGATATCGATGCCGCCCGCGCTGAGTCCATCGCACACAGCGACGACCTTCGACTACTCGTGTTCGACGAGGACGACGTCAGCTGGCACATCGCTGCCGCGTCTGACACAACGACGCCGATCAACCACCCCGAAACCGGTCTGCCCTACAGCCGAACACTCGGCACCGGCGCACTTAAACAACTCCAAGGCGTCACCATCGACAGCTATGACCTCGATTCCGCCAGCGAAACCGATGACCACAAACTGGGCTTTGGTATCTATGGCCAAACCGACCAAACCGCCAACCCCACCATCACCCTCCGCTCAGGGGTCAACGTATTGACACTGACCATCAACGCAACAACTGGCGAAGTGACCATTGGGCAGGTGAATTAATAGGGTTTGCTTGGACGGGATAACAGGATTGGCGGGATCGATTCAACTAGTTGATAAATTAAAAAATAGCTTTGACAAATAGCATTTCAACTAAAAATGCAATAGCTTTAATGCAACCAATATTGGACGATTAAATCCCGTTAATATTGAAAATCCTGCAATACTATCAAAGAACAGAATTTCTTAAAACGCCGATCTTTTCAATTTCAATCACCGCTCGCATCCCCGGCCGCATCAATCGCTTCGGCTCGCGTGCCCAGCCCACGCCCGGCGGGGTGCCGGTCAAGATCACCGTGCCTGGCAACAGCGTCGTATCCTGACTCAAAAACGCGATCAACTCCGCGACGCTAAAGATCATGTCGTTGGTGTTGCCGTCTTGCAGGCAATCCTCATCGAGATAGCCGCGCACGCGTAGCGATTGCGGATCGGCAATCTCATCCTCGCCGCTTCCGTGCGTCACGAGCACTGGGCCCAGTGGGCAGAACGTATCG
>JBGCDC010000206.1:0-7616 GCA_045105055.1 Phycisphaeraceae bacterium
CCTCCGCCTCCGCCACCGCCGCCACCACCGGAGCCGCCGGAGTTGGTGTTGGAGAGTGCTTCGTTGAGGTCAAAGCCAGGTGAGTTGGAGAAGTTGGGGACTTGGACGAGCAGGTCGCGAATGTCGTAAACGCGGGTGTCGGTCTCGGACTTGAGGTCGCGGAGGGTCGAGATCTTGACGATGCCTTCGGTGACGGTGAAGCCAGCCTTGTCGTCGTCGAACGCGTCGGCGGAGACTTGCTCCAGAACCAGTCGGAGCAGTTGCTCGGCAGGGACACGGCTCAAGGAGATCGTGACCAGCGAGTCCTGGTCGATGCCGACCAGCTCCAAGGCGTTCCAGTTAACCGCGATGTTGGCGCCCGTGGTGTCGCGAATAAACGAGATCACTTGGTCCAGCGACAGGTTGTCGTTGCTGAGCGTGACGATCTTGCGAAGCGATGCCTGTGCGGCACGGTTCACTTCGGATTCGCCAGCGTCGTTGTCCAGCCCGCGAAGGCGGATCGCCGTCAGCTCGGGCCACTCGCCTGGGTAGGTGAGGATATCGGTGAACGGCGTGGTCGCTTCGATGTTCAGGAGTGTGTTAGCAGCGATCGCAAGGTCACGGTTACGCTTGAGGTCGAAGCTTTCGACGGCGTAAGCGGTGTCTTGAATCATGTCACGCAGGGCCGTGATCACCGGGTTCTTTGGGTCGAGGAAGAGGGCTGCGTCGAGTTCGACGAGGGCGTCTGAGTACTTCTTCTCGAGTTGCAGGGCTCGGGCCTTGCGGAGGTGACCTTGGATCTCTTGGATCTTGCGTCGCTCGGTTTCGCGGGCGATTTGAGCTTCTTCAGCTTGTCGCTTGATTTCGATACCTTTGAGTTGATCGGCTTCGACGCGGGTTTGCGTGGTTTGGATCAGGCTCTGCAACTGGTTCGCGCGGTTGACGCGGGTGTTGTAGTCGGTGGTGTCGAAGACTTGCTTTTCACGGCTGAGGATCGTGCGGGCTTCGACGACCGAGTTACCAGCGGCGAGGAAGTCTTGGCCTTCCAAAGAAGCGGTGGCCTTGGTCATCGCCTTTTCGTACTCGGCGACCGCAGCTTGCAGGCGGACCTTACGGTCGATGCCGGCTTGGTCGCCGATACCGATGGGCCGCATCTGCTCGTTGAGCTGGGTCTTGGCGGCGGCGAGCTTGGCTTGGTAGACCTCGTTGTCGGGGTCAAGCAGGGTCGCGTCTTCGTAGAGCTGAACCGCTGCGTTGAGCTGGCCGGTTCGCAGGGCCTTATCGCCTTGGTCGGCTTTGTCAGAAGCGGTGTTGGCGCGGGCTGCGATCATCAGATCGCTGACCGGGGCACCCTTGCTGACTTGCTCTTGGCCGGCGAGGTTACGCTGCATCGCGGCGAGCTTGGCCTCGGCTTCGGCTTTGTCAGCTGAGGCTTGTGCGGCAGCAGCTTCGGCATCATCCGCACGCTTCTGAGCAGCAGCGAGTGCAGCGTCGTCGGTCGTGGGCTGAGTGGCGACAGGCTCGGGCTGGTTGGCCTTATCTGCTTCGATCGCAGCGAGGCGTGCGGCTTCGTCAGCGGCACGAGCGGTGCGGACTTCGCTGATCAGCGACAGCTTTTTATTAACGGATTCGCTGTCGAAGAAGCCCAGCTCGATGCCGGAGTTCTTGACGGAGTTGAGCTTGGACTCGGCTGCGTCGAGGTCGCCATTGACGATGTCTTGCTCGGAGAGTGCGATAAGTCGGCGGGCACCGGTGATGTCGCCGTTGAGCTGACGCTCGATACCGGCAACGCGGGCCTCTGCGGTGGCCTTTTGCTGGCTGCTCGCGTCTTCGTCAGCAATCACTTGCTGGTAGACGGAGAGGGCTTCAGCCGGGTTGTTCTCGGCGAGTGCGTCGGCTTGTCGCAGGAGCGAGGCCGCGTCAGGCGTGACCACTTCGGTTTCGGGCTGAACCGCTGGTTCAGTCGTCTTCGGATCAGTGGTTTCTGGCTCAGCGACTTCGGGCTCGGCCGTCTCGGGAGCGGAAGCGTTGAGCTTCTGATCGATCTCGAACAAGGCGTTGTAGAAGTCAGGCTGCTTCTCGCGAGGGAGTTGCAGCGGGTCGACCTTGCGGAGGACCGTTTGAGCTTCTTTGAGCTCGCCTGCTTTAAAGAGTTCCATCCCTGAGGAGTAGAGCTCTTCGGCGGTCGGCTGTGCAGCCTGGCCGTAGGCGGGTTCGGAGATCAGCGTCGCGGCGGGTAGGCCGAGGCTGAGGGTAAGGACGAGAACAGAATTACGGATGCGCAAGGCAAGGCCTCCCTTTAACGGATGGTCATCAACGTTCGCCGGTAACTGAGTTTCGACAAACGCATCACACTCATAAGTGGGTCGTGGTCAAATGTGGGTGAGCTTGTTTGAAGCTCGTTCGTTCGTACGCACGTTGCGTGATCAGGACTCACCTGGCCACGTCATTAGCGAAGTGTAAAGCCGGGGGGGGCCTGCTGCAAGTAGAGTTTTCAAAGTAAGTTGTATTATCATTCGTATGGATGACGTCAGGCTGTGAATCCTGGTCACTCGGCTGGTTGGCTTTGACTTGATTTACGGGGGACGCGCTTGGCGCAGCGGGTTGAATCTTGCTATACTCCTCGACTCGCTACTCAGAGCACTAATGCCCGGGAGCTAGCACGAAACCGAACTTAATTTCCAGAATTCAACCAAACGAGGCCGACCATGGCACATAAAAAGGGACAAGGCTCGACCAAGAACGGTCGCGATTCCAATCCTCAATACCGCGGAATCAAGCTCTATGGCGGCCAAGTCGCTAAAGCGGGCTCGATCATTGTTCGCCAGTGTGGTACGAAGTTCCACCCCGGCTTCAACGTCGGCCGAGGCAAAGATGACACGCTCTTTGCCCTCACGCCAGGCACCGTCGAGTTCCAAGGCCGCAAGGTCCACGTCCGCGACGCGGGCTAATCGGTAGCCTGTTAATTGACTATTTCGAAGCCCACGGATTGAATCCGTGGGCTTCTTCAATGGGCCAGCCACCAGTTACTAATTCACTATGTTCATCGATTCCGCCAACATTTTGGTCCGCTCCGGCAAGGGTGGCGACGGCTGCGTTGCCTTCCACCGAGAGAAATTCGTCTCCAAAGGCGGGCCCAGTGGTGGCGACGGCGGCAAGGGCGGCTCGGTCATTCTCGTCGCGGATACTTCCGTCGAGACGCTGATGGACTTCTCCGGCCGGCATCACTGGTTCGCCAATCCAGGCGAACAGGGCAAAAACAAAGGGATGCACGGCAAAAGTGCTGACGACCTGATCGTCCGTCTGCCCGTTGGTACGCTGGTTTATGAAAACCCGCCCGAGGATGTCGCGCCCAAGCAGCCAGACCCCAACGACCCTGATGCGCTGTTCGAGCAGTACTTTATGTCCGGCCAAGAGCGTGCCAAGCTCGCGACCGTCCGAGCGCCCCAGCCCGGCGAGTCGCCGTCCGGCCCACTGCTCTGTGACCTCGATACCCCGGGTAAGCGATACGTCATCGCGGGTGGCGGGCGAGGCGGCTTCGGCAACGAGCACTTCAAATCACCCACCAACCAGACGCCGCGCGAAGGCACGCCAGGCGAGGAAGGCGTCGAGCTTTTCCTCCGCCTCGAACTTAAGCTCATCGCGGATATCGGCCTGCTCGGCAAGCCCAACGCGGGCAAGTCGACTTTCCTCTCACGCGTCAGCGCCGCCAAGCCTAAGGTCGCGGACTACCCGTTTACCACACTCGCTCCGCAGCTGGGCATCGCGGAATTGCCCGGCGGATCGCGCGGGCCAAGACGCCTGGTCATCGCCGACATCCCTGGCTTGATCGAAGGTGCCCACGAAGGCCAAGGCCTAGGCATCCGCTTCCTCAAACACGTCGAACGCACCCGCGTCTTGCTCCACCTCTTGGAACTCGAGCCGACTGATGGCAGCGACCCCATTGACAACTACCGCATCATCCGCAACGAGCTCAAACAGTACAGCGAAGTGCTCGGCGACAAGCCCGAGGTCGTCGTGCTCACCAAGACCGACCTGCTCGGTGACGAAGCCGACGCACAGGCCGCGGTCGAACTGATCGGCGGCGAGCTCGGCGTGCCCACGCTCACCATGAGCTCGGCGACCGGCGCGAATATCGACGTCGTGCTTGAAGCCTGCTGGCAAGCACTGGCTGAGCACAAGCCCGAGCGCCCTGCTTGGGTCGATATGCCCACTCTCGATCAGCCGACGACCGAGTCTGCGGATGAGGCTGAGTAAGCTTGGAGCAGACATTCTTGTCTGCCATCGATCGCAGGCCGAACACGCATCAAGTAGTAAGCATTTAAGCATCGCCTTAAGGCAGGCCGGAATGTCCGAACTACTTTCTATAGGCAACACTGCTCACCACACAAAAACGCTTCACCAGTTATCATCATCGTGACGCCTTGGCGACAGTAGTCGAGATGTCTTGGTTAATGAAACGCTGGATGAGATGCCTGTCATGACTCAGATTAATTTGCTCGCGGTCAGTGTCGGCAACACGCGTACGCGCGTCGGTGCATTTGTTAAAGGTGAACTTTGCGAGGTTTCAACCTTCCGCAACGGCCGAGTGGACCGCATCACCTCCGCGATTGACCAAGCGCAGAAGCCGTTAAGCGAAGTCGAAGATGTCCACGTGCTCGTCTCCAGCGTGAACCCGGGCATGATCGATGATGTCATGGCTCTGCTGAGAAAGCACACGAAATACGATGTTTATCGTGTTGAGCAGGACGTGCCGATCCCGATCGGCCGACAGCTTGACCCCGAGGCGCTAGTCGGCGAAGACCGCCTGCTCAACGCTGCCGCGGCGTACGACAAACTGAATCAGGCCTGCGTCGTCGTCGATGCCGGCACCGCGATGACCATCGACTACATCGACGGCAACGGCACGTTCCACGGCGGGGCGATCGTCCCCGGCGCACAGCTCATGCTCGACGCGCTCACCCAACGTACCGCGCTGTTGCCCGATGTTGATTTCAAAAAACCGGATGAACTGATCGGCCACAACACGTGCCAGGCTATGCTCACCGGCGCGTTCTACGGCTTGCGCGGTATCGTCCGATCCGTCACCGAAGCCATCGCTGTCGAAACCGGCCAATACCCCGTCGTCGTCGCTACCGGCGGTGACGCCCAGGTCATCTTCCGCGATGACGAATTCGTCAACCGCGTGATCCCCGACCTCGGCCTACAAGGCATCGCGGTAACGCTGCGAAAGCAACTCGAAAAAAACGCAGCCGGGGAGTAGTTGCCATAGCGTTGAACCATAACGAACAGATTGAGTTCAAACCGCAGATGAACGCGGATAAGCGCAGATAAGCACGGGTAAAAAATTCTGCTTCCATCTGTGTTTATCCTCGTTCATCTGCGGTTCCAAGATGAATTGCTCTGCGGCCCTTTGCGATCTTTGCGGTGAATAACGAACCCCCATTCAACCCAACCCAAGCCAGCGAGCTGAAGCACCTGCGCATCCGCTGGGCGATCGCCTTGCTGATTAATCTCCCGCTGCCGTTTATCGCGCTACCCATGGTCGGCAGCGACTGGGTCGAGCAGCAACCAGGCGGAGCAGCGACCAACGCGATGCTTATGGCCATTGCGATCGGGGCCGCGGCATTACTACTCGGTCATTTTGCGCGCAACCAAGCCTACAAAGCCGACTGGAAGGGCGAAGTCATTGGTCCGGCAGGCTACGTCAAGGGCAACACCTACTTCTTCGCCGCACTCACCGCCGGGGCGCTCGCGTTGTTTGGTCTAAGCGTCACCGGCGGATGGCCCGCGCCGACGTTCGCTGCCGCGCCGGTCATCATCGGTCTACTGATCTTTAACTTCCCTAACGGTCGACCGATGCAGCCCGCGCCGCCACGCCTTGATGGAGAAGGCCTGTGACCCGCGTCACGCTCACCACCGCCAATACGCCCGGGGCCGTCGCCATTCTCCAACTGCATGGCGAGTGCGTCGCCGATGCCTTGCAACAACTCACCGGCCGATCGCACTGGCCCGACCGCCGTGCGATGCTCGTCAATCTTGCTGACATTGATGAGGGCTTGGCGATCATGCTAAGCGGGCAAGTCGCTCAATTGATGCCCCATGGTGGCCCGCGCGTTGTCCAACGTCTCCTCCAACACCTCACACGACAACTCGGCTGTACCTACGACCCCGCGCCAGACGTGCGATCGCTTTATCCTGAGGCGACCAGCGCGATTGAAGCCGACATGCTCAACGCGATCGCCCATGCGACAAGCCCCGCAGCCATCGACCTGCTCGCGCAACAACCCGCGCACTGGCGCAGCCTGCTTCAGCAGGCGGGCGAACCCTCTAAAGCCCAGCGCCAACACATCGCACAACGATCACAAACCCTCAACCAACTGCTCACCCCACCCACCGTCGTCGTCGCGGGTCCGGCCAACGTCGGCAAGTCCACGCTGACCAACGCGTTGATGGGCAAGTCAGTGAGTATCGTCGCCGACCTGCCCGGCACCACCCGCGACTGGGTTGGTGGCCTGGTCGAGTTGTCACAGATAAACGACGCGTCGCAAGCCGTCGCTGTCCATTGGCTCGATACCCCTGGCCTACGCGATAGCGACGACGCCATCGAGCAGCGTGCGATTCAGCTCGCTCGTCAACAGCTCGAGCATGCCGACGTGCTGATTGCAATGCGCGACCCCGACCAGCCCTGGCCCGTCGCAAGCAGTCTGCCTCGCATACCCGACCTCTTCGTGATCAACAAAGTCGATGACGCGCCCAAGCCCGACATCGCCGCGGGTCGGTCGTCCGATCATCCGCTTGCCATTAGTGCCGCCAACAGTCACAACCTCGGCCTCTTGCAATCGATCATCATCGAGCAACTCGGCCTAAGCCAGCTCACCAACGAGCCTTGGGCGTTTAGCGAATCGCTTCAAGCGTGGTGTGCATCAGGTGATCCCGATGAGTTGCGTGATTACGTTGACTGAGTTTCATTGCTCCGAATTCCTTCACGGAGTACTAAAGAAACGCACGTATTCCCACCGCCACTATTTATCCGCCGCGTTTGATAATGTTGATTTGCTTGCGGTATTCGTTGGCGGCGTCGCGCCCTAAGCGGTCTCGCCAGCCGCGTTGCAGATCGCGCAGCATTTCGTTCGCTGCAGTGGCGTCTTTATCCGCGATCGCTTTGTCTAATGTGGCGATCGCGGTTTCGTACTGGGCCATAAGTAGGTCGGCCTGCTCTTGCGCTTCTTTCATCGCGGCCTGAGCCTTTGGATCATCGCTGAGCATCAGCCGGGTCGCGGCGATTTGAAAACCTGCCAAGGCATCTTCGAGGCGATTCCGTTTAAGGTCTTGCTGGGCGTCTTTGAAGGCGTCCAGCGCACGCATCACCAGCGGTGCGTCCAGGAACGCAAAAGCGCGTGTGACTTCTTCCGATTTGATTTGCGGGAGCTTGTGTGGAAGGCCTTCTACGATTTCGATATGCGTCCGCTGGAAACCATGCGATTTCCAGTTTTCAGCCGTTGCTTGGCAGATACTTAACGCGCTATCTTTTGTGCCGGTGATGATATAAAAACCGGTTTCTCTGGTAAGAATTCGCATTTGATCGCGGGTCGGTTGAGACTTGAGTAGTGTGCCGTACTTAGCGCCCGGCGTTA
>JBGCDC010000207.1:0-10727 GCA_045105055.1 Phycisphaeraceae bacterium
CTGGATGAGTTTGAGCCGAGCAGCCGCAAGCGGATCACGATCGAGACGGGCGGACTGCACCGAGGGTTTGTGTGGGCATACGATGATCAGCCCGACATTTGTCTCGTCCCGCATCACGAGTTGTTTCACCGCTTTGATGCTGGCCGACGGGTCCGTAAGATCAGCACGCCAAGCAACGACGCGGGCAAGGCGGTCTCCGACGCATTTCTCGATCTCGAAGTCGGAGACTACGTCGTTCACATCGATCACGGCATCGGCGTCTTCGCGGGCCTGCGCACCATGCGGCGTGAAGGTCGCAGCGAAGAGTACCTCACACTCGAGTTCGATCAGAACGCGAAGCTGCACGTACCCGCGGCACAAATCGACCTCATCCAAAAATACGTCGGCGGATTCGCAGGCAAGCCGCCGCTCAGCAAACTCGGCGGCAAGCGTTGGCAGAAGCAAAAAGACTCGGTCGCCGAGGCGGTCAAGGATTTAGCTGCGGAGTTGCTGCGTGTGCAAGCGGCTCGGCAGACGCAGCCGGGCATCCGCTTTCCCGCCGATACGGCTTGGCAAAAAGAATTTGAAGCCGAGTTCCCCTTCGAAGAAACCGAGGACCAGATCAGCGCGATCGCGGCGGTCAAACACGATATGAGCGAAGACCGACCGATGGATCGGCTCATCTGCGGCGACGTTGGCTTTGGCAAAACCGAGGTGGCGATCCGCGCCGCGTTCAAGGCCGCGGAGTTCGGCAAGCAGGTCGCCGTACTCGTCCCGACGACGGTGTTGGCCGAGCAGCACGAACGCAGCTTCCGCGCAAGGATGGCGGAGTACCCGTTCGCTGTCGCATCGATGTCGCGCTTCAAAACGGGCAAGCAGCAAAAAGAAACACTCGAACGCGTCGCGCGTGGCCAGGTCGATATCCTCATCGGCACGCACCGGATCTTGAGTCAGGATGTGAAGTTTGCCGACCTCGGCCTAGTCATCATCGACGAGGAACAACGCTTCGGCGTCGAGCACAAGAACAAGCTACTGGCCTTCCGCTTAACGGCCGATGTGTTGACGCTGAGTGCAACGCCGATCCCGCGCACGCTGCACATGTCGATGATTGGTCTGCGTGATATCTCTTCGCTCACCACGGCACCGGTCGACCGACGTGCGATCGTCACCGAGGTCATCCCCTACGACAAGCGGCGGATTCAACAGGCAATGGTGCGCGAGCTCAACCGCGATGGGCAGGTCTACTTTGTTCATAACCGTGTGAACAATATCGACGCAGTCGCTAACGAGATCCGCTCACTGGTGCCTGGCGCTAAGGTCATCGTCGGCCATGGACAGATGTCGCCACGCGAACTTGAAAAAGTCATGCTCGCCTTTATCAAACGTAAGGTCGATGTCCTCGTGAGCACGACGATCATCGAGTCGGGCATCGACATCCCCACCGCGAACACGATGCTCATCAATCAGGCGAATCACTTTGGGCTGTCGGAGTTGCATCAGCTACGTGGCCGAGTCGGGCGTTGGAAGCATCGGGCGTATTGCTACTTGCTGTTGCCCGAGGACAAGACGGTCACAGAGGTGGCGGCGAAACGGCTCAAAGCAATCGAGAGTTACACGATGCTTGGCGCGGGGTTTAAGATCGCGATGCGTGACCTTGAACTGCGCGGCGCGGGCAACCTATTGGGAGCCGAGCAGTCCGGGCACATCGCGGCGGTGGGTTACGAAATGTACTGCTTGCTTTTGGAACATGCGACCAAACGGCTGAACAATCAGCCGATCATCGAGGTGAGTAAGACGCACTTGGAGCTACCGATCAGTGGTGCGTTGCCCAAGCGATATATCAAATCCGACAAGCACCGGATGGAGGCGTACCGTCGGCTGACACGCGTCGAGACGCTGCCGGACTTGGATGCGGTGATTGAGGACTTGACCGATGCTTATGGCAAAACGCCAGAGGTCGCTCAACGGTTTATTGATCTGGCGGAGCTACGGATCGCGGCGGCGCAGCTGGGGATCGATCGCTTGCAGCTAGAGGGGCCGGACCTGATCTTCACGATTGGCTCGCTCAAGGATGCAGCGATAAAGCTGGAAGGTATTTTTGCTGGCGCTCCGGGCCGGGTCACGCTGCTTGATTCAAAGACGGTTTATTGGCGGCCACCAGCGAAATATCTAGACGAGCCCAATACGATGCTCGCGGTGTTACGGAAGCTGCTTGTTCGGCCGGTACGCGAGCGCGATGCCACTGCGGTTGGGTAAACTAATCGTATGCTGCACATCGCCCTCTACCAGCCGATCATTCCACAGAACGTTGGCAATATCGCACGGACGTGCGTGGGGATGAATGCACACTTGCACATCATCGGGCCGACGATCGTTGATCTGTCCGACAAAGCAGTGAAGCGCGCGGGCCTAGACTACTGGGACGACTTGTCGCTGACCGAGCACGTATCGCCCGAAGCGTTCTTTACTTGGGCGGACACATCGGGTGGCACGATGTACGCGGTGACGAAGTTTGCAACGACACGATTCGACAAGCCCGCTTATGCGGACAAGGACATCCTACTCTTTGGCGGTGAGCGAGAAGGCCTACCCACAGAGGTCCACGCTCGCTTTAAACCTGAGCAAAAAATCGCGATCCCAATCCCCGGTGCGGTGCGAAGCTACAACCTCGCTAACACCGTTGCGATCACGCTCGCAACCGCGTTGAGTAAGGGTGAGCTTTGGCCAAGTGATTGGGCGCCAAAGGATGGGTACATCGCGGAAAATACGTTTTAAATTCTTCCCCGACTCACCATCCACTGTCCACGCGTATTGATCGCCTCGTGATAATGCTTTGCGTCTTCGTCGTTGAAGCATACGAAGGTGATCTGAGTTGGGTGTTCATTGCGGAGGAGGTGGCCGTGGGCGTGGCCGAAGGCGATGCGTGCGGCGCGGGGCTTAGGAAAGTTGTAGGAGCCGGTGCTGATCGCGGGGATGGCAAGGTGTTGCACATTGTGTTGCACCGCCAGCGTGAGGACCTGCATGTAGCACGAGGCAAGAAGTGTATCGGCGTAGGTGTAGCCGAGCTTGGCCGAGTCATCGATCGGAGCCCCCGGAACGAGCGAGGCCTGTTGTTGTTCACTTAACTCTTCCGGAGGCGGTGGCCAGACTGGGCCGACGGCGTGGAAGATGTGCTGAATACTTTGTTTATCAAGGCCAAAAGCGGGAGATCGCTTGGCGAGGCCGGTCGGGCATCCGCCTAAGCTTTGGTTGTGCTGACGTAGCTCGGGGCCTGCGGCACGATGGATCGCGCCATCGACACCTCCGCCGCCAAGCAGTGATTCATTGGCGGCGTTAACGATCGCATCGATGCCAAGCGACGAGTCAAGCTTGGGGATATCCGCAACGAGAACACTTATGCGCGAGACCGGGTCGTTGAGTTGATGATCGGCAGCGCTGGGGGAATCACTTGCGGCGCTCGGGTTGAACTGTGGCAGCTCCATTACCAGTACAACTCTTCCTGCGGACCACGCAGGGCGACGGGCTTGTCGAGCAGCTCTTTCATAATGAATGCTTTACGCAAATCGCTGCGGCTCAGTGCGCCAAGTGCGTCTGCGGTCTGTGTGACTGTGGCCGTGTTTGCGATCCGGGACACCGTTGGGACATTGTGGCCGTGGTCTTTGTGGACACGTTGCAACGATTTGTTTACGACGCCTTCGCGCTTAGAGCCCGTGGCCGCTCGGGCGGGATTGGGTTGGCTGCGGCGTTGTTGCTTTGAGCGGCGTTGGCGCTGGGCCTGCTGCTCGGCTTGTTCTTGTGCTTGTCGGCGGCGTTGCTGCTTGACGCGTTCGGCTTGGACGCGTTGCTGTTGAGCAGCACGTTCGCGCTCAGCACGCTGACGACGGGCAAGCTGTTCTGCGTTTGCTCGCTGCTGCTGTGCCTGTGCTTGACGCTCGGCTTGTTGCCGTGCGCGACGAAGCGCTTCTGCCTGAGCTTCGTCCTGCCCCGATAGACCAGCTTGTTGCCTTGCACGCTGACGAGCAAGCTCGATCCGCTGGGCCATGGTCATCTGTGCGGGGTCCTGTGCGGAGCTTTCGGCTCGCATCTCGGACAAGGCTTCTTGGCGCTCGGTCATTTGCGACCGCCGCTGGGACTGAATCTCGTCCCATTCTTCGAGCGATCTCCCCTGCCGCTTTTCACCTTGATCCTGATTGCCGACGACCGATGATAGGCCGCGCACAATCCAAGCGACAACGATGATGATTGTGATGATGGCACCGAGTCCACTCATAAAACCGCTCCTTGGTCCGTGGTTCGCGAGGCAAGCGAGTCGCTCATCATTGTATCGCTGAAATCATTACAGACGACAAGTAAAGGCCGATCATCGCCGCGATCAATCTGTTCAAGCTCTAAATCATAGACCGGGTTGAGGATAGTCGGCGTTAAAACCGTATCCCAAGGCCCAGCGGCAACGAGACGCCCCGCATCCATCAGCCACGCCTCATCCGCGTACCGCACTGCTAAATCAAGCTCATGCAATACAACCAACACCGCCAATCCATCTTGTGCGAGTTGACGCAGGCGTTGCATCATCTCGTGACGATGCTTGAGGTCAAGATTGCTACCCGGCTCATCCAACAACATCGCCTGCCCACTCGATGCCGACTGCACTTCGGCCCGCGCGAGCAAGACACGCTGCTGCTGCCCACCAGACAACTCCATCAACACACGATCGGCTAGCGAAGAAAGACCGGCCTGCTCAATCGCATGATCCACAGTACGAGCAGCATCACGTCTCGATAATCCGTTCGCCCCCATCGCGATCACTTGCCTCACCGTAAACGCAAAACGCACGCCTGGCCGCTGCGGCACGTAACTCACTCGCTTCGCTCGATCGGCGGATGTCAGGCTCGCGATGGACTGGCCGCCCATATCGACGGAGCCGGACCATGGCTGTAAGAGCCCGAGCATCAGACGCATCAACGTCGATTTGCCCGAGGCGTTGGGGCCGACCAATGCGGTCACCTTACCCGGGCGGAGCGTAGCGCTGACCTCAGCCAACACAGGCGTTGCGTCGTAACCAAAGCGCAACTGATCGACGGAAATGATCGCATCTGGACTGGCCATGGCCTCGATCTTATCGGATTGTTAAGTGAGACAAGGCAATTTGTTTAGCCCGTCTCGGACATGCCTTGCAACACGTCGGTAAAGAAAATCGGTTTTAACGGTTATGCCTCTCAGGTCGGCCCCTGATCCGTCCGATCTGCACGATATCCAACAACCTCTGGATAGGTGGCTCATGGGACAGGAATCCTCAAATACATCAACCGACAATCAAGCGCCCAAGGTCTCGAACCAGCCGCTCGACCTGCTCAGCGATCTCGAATCGCGGCTAGGTCAGCTCAAAGACTGGCAGTCCCAGACCGACCAGCAGCTCAAAGAGATGCAGGAAGAGTCCAAGCGCATCGATGTACTACGCGACGAAGCGCAGGCGATGCAGCGTGCATGTGAAGAGCGGCAGCGTTCGTTGGATGAACAGCAAGAACAACTCAATGGCGAACTCGAATCGCTGACCTCACAAGAGCAACAGCTCAACGAATCACGTGAAGAGATCAGCACAGATCGAACAGAACTACAGGCCGAGCGACAAACGCTAGAGCAAGAGCGAAGCGAGGCTCAGGCTCTGCGCGAAGATTTGAATCGGCAGCAAGAAACGCTTAATGAGCAACAGGCCGAGATGCGCCGTCGGCTTGATGAGCTCGCGACGAAAGAAACCGAGCTACTACAGCAGCTCGATCAGACTAAGCAAAGACAAGCAGAGATCGACGCCCAGCAGCAAGCCATCGATGCCGAGCGGCTGTCCCTAGAGGAAGAGCGCGCGTCGCTTGAAAACTGGCAACGTGAGATCGACGAGATCCGCGCGACCTTTGACGATCAGCGTGCGGAGCTAGCGGAGCAGCGTGAGCTTGCGGACCAGCAGCATAAGCAGATCGAGGCGGACCGCGCCGCGATCAGTCAGCAGCAGGATGAGCTGACCGACGAGAAGCAGCAACTCGGCCGAGTTAAGGTCGAACTCAAACTTAAGAGCGATGCGCTACAAGCCCAGCAACAGCACCTGGAACAAGCTCGCGAAGAACTTGTCGAGCAGGCGATGCAGGTACCTGCCGATGCGGATGCTCAGTACGCCGAACTGAAGCAAGCAAAGGCAGAGCTAGAGCAAGCAAAGCTTGAACTAGAATCACGGCACGACGAACTCCAATCCACACTCGGCGAGTTAGATACGCGTGACACCGCGCTAACCAAACGCCAAGAAGAGCTCGACGACACGCAAGCCAAACTCGAACAAGTCCGCTTCGAGCTTAATGAGCGTGAGACCGCCCTCGAAACGAATAACGCGAACGAAGAAGAGCTAAGCGAAGCGTACAAGACGAAGCTTGATGCGCTCCAAGAGCGTGAGCAAGCGCTTGCCGAGCGCGAGGCGCAAGTTGCATCAGCATCGACAGGTGACGACGCACAAGCTCAAGAGATAGAGCAACAGCTTGAGAAGCTGGAGCGTAAGCGAGCCGAGCTCGAGCAGAAGCGCGAACAGTTCAAGCAGACGCTTGAGCAAAGCCGTCAACAGATCGAAGCCGAGCGGGCCGCGGCGCATCAGCGCGAAGCCGAGCTTGAGGCTCGCATCAAAGAACTCGAACAGAACGTCGCCAGTGGCGATTTTGCTATTCCGAGCGGCGATGAAGCATCGATCCGACAACGCCGCGCGAAGCTGCGTCGCTACCGCGATCTGTTGCGAGATCGATCCAAGTCGTTGCAAGACCAGCAGCTCAAGGTGCAATCCTCAAGCCAGCAGTTCACCGGCCTTGAAAAAGAACGGCAGATGCTCGTCGAAGTGAAACGCTTCCTCGAGGCCAGCGAGGGTGAAATGGTCAAGCGATGGGCTACCGGCCGAGCGGGCTCGCTTGTCATGGGTGCGCTCATCACGCTGCTGCTTGCAGCTGGCGCTAGCTTCCTTGCGGCGAACCAATTGGTTGAGCCGCGATGGGAAGCGTCGATGATGATCAGCGTGACAACGCCCGGCGAGGATGCCACGCCAAACACTGAAGCCTTCCTTAAATCGTTTGAACAAACTTTGTTTAGTAAGTCGGTGCTCAAAGCCGCCATGCTCGAGATGGACAAGGCCGATGCGAATGTCCGCGTGGCTTCCTCGCCTGAACAACTCGAGTCTTATCTGCAAGACAACCTGGTGATCGCGGGTGTGCCCGGGCGAGCCGACCTGTCCTTGCAAGGGCCGGAGAAACGCTTGTTGCAACCTGTACTCGCCTCGCTAGGCAAAGCCGTCGTCGGCCACAACGCTGCCAAGGACTACCAAGCCAAGCGTGAGCCAAGCACACGCATCGCAAGCCCCGCGAAGCTCGTCGATCTACCGATCGCTAATGGCACGGATCAGAAGCTCACCCTTGCCGGTGCGACCTTCGGCGGGATCATCCTGCTCGCGCTGCTGGCCTATCTCTTCCTCCGCATCATGCTCAACCGCTCCAAGCGGATGTTCGGCGAGGAAGTCGAAGAGCTCACGATCCTCGACAAGCCCGAAACCTGGTCGCCGCTACACGCTGCGAACAAGGACACCAACGGCTAATCAAGCCTCGGTGTGGATCAAGATTTAACAATACCAACGCCATCGCAAGGGGCCGGGCCGGAGGGGCCTGGCTTCTTGCAATTGGTGAGTCTACCAAAGCATTCTTATCGCTTGATTTTCGACACATTTCACAGCCGTTGAGCAGTGGCGAGAACGGCTTATTTCAGGTATCATGAGGGCTTGAAAATCACCGCCCTGCTGACCGACCCCACCGGTCAATTTTCCTTGAAAATAAGGGCTAAACGCGAGGACGCCTAGTCCATGAGCGACGCCAGCCCAACCCCAGACACGACCCCAGCCGACGACGCCAAAAACGAGTACTCAGAAGAGTCCATCGCGGTGCTCGAAGGCCTCTCCGCTGTCCGCAAACGCCCAGGCATGTACGTCGGCGGAACCGACGCCACGGGCCTACACCACCTCGTCTGGGAAACCGTCGATAACGCCGTCGACGAAGCCCTCGTCGGCCACTGCGACGAGATCAAAGTCGTCATCGGACAAGACGAATCCATCTCTGTGATCGATAACGGCCGAGGCATCCCCGTCGGCCCATACAAGCACGAGAACCCCGACCTCAACGGCAAACCAACCGTCGAGATCGTCATGACGATCCTCCACGCGGGAGGCAAGTTTGACTCTAACTCCTACAAGGTCTCCGGTGGGCTCCACGGCGTCGGCGTCTCCTGCGTCAACGCGCTATCCGAATGGCTCGAAGTTGAAGTCGCACGTGATGGCCAAGTCCATGCCATCACCTTCGAGCGTGGCGAAGTCTCTGTACCCCTCCGCGTCCTCGGCCCGGCAACAGGCACCGGCACCAAAATCCACTGGAAGCCCGACCCGCAGATCTTCGAGATCATCTCGCACAACTACGACACCGTCGCGGGCCGACTCCGCGAGCGAGCCTTCCTCAACCCCGGCATCAAAATCGTCCTCACCGACGAGCGTGGCGAAGGCAAGCACGAGACATTCAAATTCGACGACGGCATCGCGGAGATGGTCCGCTATCTCGCCGACGGTAAGAACCCAGTCTCCGAGGTGGTTTCGATCAGTGCCGAGTCCGACGACGGCCGATCGATCATCGACGTCGCCTTCATGTACACAGACTCGTACTCCGAGTTCACGCAGACATTCACAAATAACATCAACAACCCCGACGGCGGCACGCACCTCTCCGGTTTCAAAACCGCGCTGACCCGCACCTTCAACAACTATGCCAAGCAGTCCAACCTGCTCAAGGGCACGACCACCGTCTCCGGCGACGACTGGCGCGAAGGCATCATCGCGGTCATCTCCGTGAAGATCCCCGACCCCGCGTTCAACAACCAAGTCAAAGAACGCCTGCTCAACCCCGAGGTCGAGGGCCTGGTGAGCGGCGCGGTCGGCGACGCATTGAACAACTGGTGTGAGCAGAACCCGGCGATGGCCAAAAAGATTTGCCAGAAGGCCGCGATGGCTGCCGAGGCACGCGAGGCCGCACGTAAGGCACGCGATCTGACACGCCGAAAAGGCGCGCTCGACTCTGGCGGACTACCCGGCAAACTCTACGACTGCACCAGCAAAGACGTCGAATCCTCCGAGCTGTACCTTGTCGAAGGTGACTCCGCGGGCGGCTCTGCAAAGGGCGGACGTGACCACAACACCCAAGCCATCCTGCCGCTCAAAGGTAAGATTCTTAACGTTGAAAAGGCCCGCCTCGACAAGATCCTCGGCTTCGAAGAAATCCGTGCAATCATCCAAGCCCTGAGCTGTGGTATTGGTGCCGACGAATTTGATATCAGCAAACTCCGCTACGGCAAGATCATCATCATGACGGACGCGGACGTCGATGGCAGCCACATCCGCACGCTGCTCCTTACGTTCTTCTTCCGGCAGATGCCCGAGCTCGTCAGGCAAGGCCGAATTTTCATCGCTCAACCGCCGCTGTTCCAAGTCACGCGACGTAAGAAGAGCGAATACGTGCTCAACGAGAAGAAGATGCGCATCGTGCTCGGCCGACTTGGCGTCGAAGGCGCAACCCTCATCGCCTACAACGACGACCGCTCCGAACGGCTACGCGTCGCGGATGAAAAGCTGGCCGAGCTGCTACACGTTCTCGAGTCGCTTGAAGACCTCACTCAGGTGCTCGGCCGACGCGGCATCTCGCTAGACCGCGTGCTGAACCTGCGTGCCAAAGACCCGAAGGGCGAGAACCGCATGCCACGCTTGCGTGTGCTTGTCCCGCGTGTCGAGTTTGAAGGCCGAGACAATATCCAAGCGAACGAAATCGCGGGCGAGCATTTCTTCTGGTCCGAAGAGCAGGAAGACGCCTTCCGCGAGGAGCACCATCTCGGCGCAACCGATCCCGATCTCGAAGAAGTCATTGACGCCAATCAAGAGAACACGCGCACCGCACGCCCGTCGACCCGACAAGAGCTGCACGAAGTCAAGGAAATCGAAAAACAGTTCGTCAAGCTCCAAGCGATGGGTCTATCGACCGAGGATTATCAACTCCAGAAAAAGAAATCGATCACGGGCCTGCCCGAGCCGACGCGGTTTGAACTGCTCATCGAAGGCAAGAAAACCGCGGGCGTTTCGAAGACCGCCTCTGGCAGCACCGAGACAGAGAACACCAACGCCGCCTCGGCCGTGACTGCGGAGGGAGCCGTGCCCGTTGTAAACCTTGAACAACTCGTGGCAACGATCCACGAAACGGGCAAGCGAGGCATGGAGATCAAACGCTTCAAAGGTCTGGGCGAGATGGACGCGGATCAACTCTGGGACACCACGATGAACCCAGAGAACCGCGTGCTACGCTTGCGGGGGCTTGTAACGCGGGTGGAGCTTGAAGGCGAAGACAGGACCCAAGCGACCGAAATATCGGGCGAGCATTTCGTCGGGGCCGCATAGCAGGTAGACGCCCTCCGCGAGGAGCACAATCTCGGCGCTTCCGATCCCGATCTCGAAGAAGTCATTGACGCCAATCAAGAGAACACGCGCACCGCACGGCCGTCGACCCGACAAGAGCTGCACGAAGTCAAGGAAATAGAAAAACAGTTCGTCAAGCTCCAAGCGATGGGTCTATCGACCGAGGATTATCATCTCCAGAAAAAGAAATCGATCACGGGCCTGCCCGAGCCGACGCGGTTTGAACTGCTCATCG
>JBGCDC010000208.1:0-5570 GCA_045105055.1 Phycisphaeraceae bacterium
CTGAGCTGCACGTTGTCATCGGATGATTTGCCGACGGGGACATCGGGGTCCGCAGGCTGGGGGACTTTTAGCCAGAGTTCGAGGCGCTGGGCTTCGAGGTCACGGAGATCATCGGATAATAAAGATTCTGCGCTCTTAAATTCTTCAGACTCTTTCTTCAGCGTTGTTATTTTGCCTTCGATCTCTTGCTTTTCATCCTCTGAAGTTTTTTTCAGCTTTCCGACCAGTGGCCCAATCTGCTTGTTCAGATGATTACGGTTGGCGTGAAGGCTTTGCAGTTCGGTCTGTAGATCGCGTACGCGTTCATCAATCTCAATCAGCGCATCGATATCGGCGGGCGAGTGCTTGTCGCTCGCGCCTTTGCGGTACTTGTCGGGGTTCTCACGCAGGTCTTTAAGGTCGATCATAAGGCGGGTAGTTTAGCGGAATAGCCGCGATGCTACGCATCGCCGGTTTGGGTGTGCGGGTGGGTGAACGTCTTCCGGCGACGGCGTAGCGTCGCGGCTATTTTCAGAGTGATCTGAGTGACTGCGGTTGAATCACGCCGCCCGACGGATCGACTTCACCGCGTTGCGGGTCATGGTTTGGCGGCGGAGTTTGCCGACGAGCTTGCGGAGCTCGGCATCGTTGGGCGATAGCTCGATCGCGTGGTTGAGGCAGACGATGGCGCGGTGCAGTTGTGCGGTGGCGGTGTAGCTGTCGACGAGCTGGAGCCAGGCCTCGGTGAGCGTCGGGCAGAGGCGGACGGCTTCGCGGCAGTCGGGGATCGCTTGGTCGTGGTTGCTCGCAGCGACCATGGCGAGGGCGCGGAGGCGGTGTGCCTCGGCGAGTGAGGCGTCGTCGTTAACGAGCAGGTCGTCCATGCCTTCGACGATCGGGCTGAGCAGGGTGATGACTTGTTCGCTTAGGTGGGCGTCGAGGAGTTGCCGGGCGAGTTCGAGGACTTGCCGAGCGTCTTGGCCGGGGCTTTCGAGCTCGGCGAGGAGGTGTGCGATACGAGCGGTGTTGTGGCCTAGTTGTTGTGCGGCGAGCGCGAGGCCTAGCTCGATGCCTGGGCGGTCGGGCTGGTGCTGACGCGCGGCGAGGTAGCAGGCGATCGCTTCGTCCGGCTCAGAGCGTTTGATGTGCAGGTCGCCACGCAGGTGATGCGCGACGGCGTGGTCGGGGTGGTTGTTGAGTAGTGCGGTGAGCTGGGTGTACGCAGCGTCGAGGTCCTCGGCTTCGAGTAGTAGCGAGGCAAACTCGATCTGTGCGTGCGGGTCGTCGGGCTGATCTTCGAGGTGTTTTTCGAAGAGGGCACGGGCTTGGTCTAGTTCGCCGAGGTACCAGTGGGCGCGGGCGGCGTTGGCTTGGGCTTGGGGGTGGATAGGGTCGAGTTGGCGGGTTCGGCCCCAGCACCAGATCGCGCGGTCAAGTTCGCCACGCATGGCTAAGGAGTGCGCGATGTGATCGAAGCAAACCGGGCAGTTGGGCTCTTCTTGCTGGGCGAGGTAGAAGGTCAGCTCGGCTTGGTCGTGGTCGCCGAGCTGGGCGTGTGCGGCGATGCGGTGGCAGTTGCATGCGTGTTGCTTAGGGTCGGCGGCGTGGGCCTCGTCGATGTAGGTCAGTGCCTCGGCGGGTTCGCCTAGGCGGATGAGGTCCATGCCCAGGTGCAAGAGTGCTTCGTGATCGTTGGGTTCGACGGCGAGGAGCTTGCGGTAGGCGTCGACGGCTTCGTCATAGCGCTGCAGCGCGTCGAGCGTCAGCCCGACGCCGAAGAGCCAGTCGCACTGGTCGGGGTTGATGGTGAGTGCGCGGCGGAGCAGGCGGAGGGCATGATCCCATCGCCCGGCTTCATAGTGACGCCAGGCGCGTTCGGCGTGTTGTTCTGCGATGGACCAGTCGTTCATACGAAACACTTCCGTGTATTAAGTCGCCTTGGTTAGCTCGCGGCTGCCTTGGAGACTTCCGCGGGCGGGGTGGGTCTGTAGCGGTTGGGTAAGTCGCTGTGTTGGGTATCGGTGGTTGTGTGGGGCGACTTCTGCGGGGTTGCGTTTTTTCTATGGGCTTATTTATTCATCCGTAAATGCCCGATGTGCTCGATATGATGAGTACCAGGCGAGCGTCTTTTATAAGGACTGGCGTGTTTTTTAGGCGGGGGAGTGTAACGCGGAAATTGGAGCCCGATAACCGACTCGTGATCAATACTGATAACACAACCCGATCTGGGGCAACGGCCGATAAGGTTTGTATGCGTGCGATACGGATGCGGGTTTTTGGTTGGTTGTTTGCGGCGATTGTCCTTGCCGGGGCGGTTTCGCCTGCGTTTGCTCAGCCGATCGGCCTGGGCGATGACCCGAGCGTGCAGCAGCTTGCCGACTGGATCGCCGAGGCAGGCACGGCCAGCGATATCCGCAAGCAGTGTGCAGAACGATTGATTGATCAGGTGGTCGACCGGGAACGCGGCGCGAGCAAAGCGGTTGTTTCGCTGTTGGATAACGATCGGCCTTTGTATGTTCGCAAGACGATGCTGCGGGCGATCTTTGATGAGCCCGAGGCGGAGAAGGTCTCGGTCTTGGCGGATGCTACGCTGAAGATGCGCGATGCGCTGCCTGACGATTTGGAAGAGCTTTGGGTCCGCACGCTGGGGCGACTCGAGTCGGAAGATATTGCACGGGAGCTGGCGAAGACCGCGAGCGATGAGCAGGCGCCGCTGTCGCAGCGCCGGTTGGCGACGCGTGCGTTGGGTGAGCATCGACGATTATTCGCCGCTAGTCCGTTGATGGAATTGACGAGTGTGAATCGGCTGCCGCAGGTGCAGGCCTGGGCCTACGACGCGCTGGCGAACCTCAGTCATCAAGGCAAGCTCGGCGAGGACCGCGCGGCATGGGCGCAGTGGTATAACGACGCCAGTGACCTGAACGCGACGCAGTGGCAGCGCATGCTCCACGAGAATTTACTCCTCAAGATTCGTAACAAGCAAGAGACTGAAAGCCGTGTACAGGACCGATTGATCCAGACGCAGCGAGCACTGCACACCGCGACGCCAGCGACCCAGCGCCCGGCGTTGCTTGTTGAGCTGATGAAAGAGCCGTTGGACGCGTCGCGTTTATTGGCGATGGATCTCATGCGGCAGCGTGCGGAAGACGGCGGCGAGTTCGGCCCAGTGCTCCGTGAGCAGCTACGCGTGATGCTTGATGACAATCTCGCCAAGGTACGTGAAGAGTCAGCGACCTTATTAGGACAGCTCCTCGATGCCGGTGGGGCGGACCTGATCGCAACGCGCTTGGCCAGCGGGACCGAGGGTGATGCGGGTGCTGAGCGTGCGTACCTCGTTGCATTGACGCAGATGCCACGGGCCCAGGCGATGGAGCCGGGCTACAAAATGCTAGAGAACCCGCTGCTGCAAGCGCAGGCCGCGGGTATGCTCGCCGCGTCGCACCGTGCGGGGCAGGGCGATGAAGAATACTGGGAAGAAGTGCGTGATCGGGTGCGTGACTTGCTGGAAGATGTGCCTTCGCCGCGTGCTCAGATGGTGACGCTGCTGGGCCTAGTGATCGAGGCAGACGACGACACGAGTTGGGACCGCATCGCGGGCTGGGTCGGATCGCAGGACGACAGTGTTCGTGCGGCGGCCGCGCGGGTCTGGGCCGGCTCGGCTCGGCCATTGAAGATTCTTGCGGAGCGAAGTGACGACCCGGTGATTCGGCCGTTGGCGTTGCGCGCGATTGCTGAACGCGGCATCGAGGTGGACACGTTTAACGCGATCGCCACACGCCGCCCAACCGAAGCGGAGGACATCCGTCAGTGGGAGCGGGCGTTGGTTTCGATGGCCGGGCGGGTCGAGCCTGCCAGCGTGATGGAGGTCTACAACACGCTCGCCAGCCGTGATGGACAGACCAGACAAGTCCGGCAGCGCATGCTTACCGCGGCGATTGATCGGTCTGCGGATGAAGACCCGCCCTCGAGTACTCGGCTTAGCATGTTGCTCGCCCGTGCAAGAGTGCGCGTGCTCGCCGACGCCCCGGCACTTGTCGTGCTCGACTATGAGGCCGCGCTGCAGCACGCTGACGAACTCAATCAGGCCCAGCGCTACAACGCTCGCAAGGGTTTGGCCATGGCTTACTTTGCGGATGCACGCGTCGACGACACGGTCACGCTCGTCACCGAGCTGCTCAAGCCCGATGGCACGCTGGTGAACGACGCGAACAAATCGCCACTACTCGAAGAGCTGATAGAGGTCGCAAAGGCCGCCGTTGATCAAGGCCGAGCCAGCGACGCAAGCAAACTTCTCGCTGGCGTCCGCACGATCTTTGGCACCGCCCTCAACGCCGCCAATGCCGAGCGATTCTCCATCCTCGAAGCCCAGATCAAAGACGCCAGCCCCGCGCCGGCCGCACCTTGATCCAATCGTGATCTCGGGCAACGAGTCGGTGATAGCTAGGCTCCCGCCGAGCCGCGTTACCTTTTACTCAAGCAACTACAGCCATCCCACCAGCCGAGCTATACTGTCGCATTCAATCGCCCCAAAAACCAAACCCTAAAACCCAACCCCCACCAAACCATGTCCAACCTCATCACCGGCAAAGCCTTCGTCCTCGGCGACGACATCGACACCGATCAGATCATCCCCGCTGAGTACCTCAGCTACGACCCCTCGATCCCCGAGGAACGCAAGATGTTCGGCTACTACGCCTGCGTCGGCGTCCCCGAAGCCAAGTGCGGCCTACCCAACGGCAATATGAAGTTCGTCGAAGACGACGCCTACACCTGCGACTACACCTTCATCGTCGGCGGTAAAAACTTTGGCTGCGGCTCCTCCCGCGAACACGCACCACTCGCTCTCGCAGAAGCCGGCGCCAAGGTCGTCATTGCTCAGTTCTACGCCCGCATCTTCTTCCGCAACTGCGTCAACGGCGGCTACCTCCTCCCCGCCGAGTGCGACACCCGACTCATCGAAGGCGAAGTCTCTACCGACGACGAACTCGAACTCGACATCGACAACAGCACACTCGTCAACAAAACCACCGGCAAGAGCTACACCCTCAGCCCCCTCGGCGACGTCAAACCCATCATCGACGCCGGCGGCGTCTTCGGCTACGCAAGACAACACGGCATGATTGCAGAGAAGTGAGAGACAGAAACCGCCGCGTCACCACGCGATAGCGGTCAAACAAGCCACGCAAAAATACATTGAAAAAGAACCTTCGCTGCAAGGCGGGGGTTTTTATTTGCTCGGAATCTAGCCTCGATCACTTTCTTCCAAGCACTATGCGCTGATCAGCATGACTTGATCTCACTACGTTTGTTATTCGGACCCTCGGCGGTTAAGCTCTGTGTGTCTGATCAATGATCACTACTTGTTCGAGGGATACACTGTGGGGAAACTATTCTCTGATTTGATGCGAATCCTGCTCACGCATGGCCTCGTCGTTGCGCTCAAATTCATCATCGTTCGGCTGCTCGCCCGTGACGTCTGGGTGACCTTCCGCGGCTACGACCACCCGGTTCTGATCCGCGCCGGGCATACCGACATTTATGTCGCTTTCCACATCTTCGTGAAGCGTGAGTACACGACGCCGCTAATAGAG
>JBGCDC010000209.1:0-2934 GCA_045105055.1 Phycisphaeraceae bacterium
CATGGATCGCAAACCGGAGCATCGGGATTTAGCTTGGGCACGGCCTTCAAGCAGGTGAAGCTGCGTTTAGCATTGATCCACTATCATGAAGATCAATTCGTGCCCTTGCAATTCAAGCTGCACTTGACTGCCGCCAAAGCAGCCAGGCGGAGACGACGGTCATCACGGTTTCGACCGCGACCATCGTGTAAATAAAGCTCGACAGATCTTTGAGTGCGATGATGGTGCCCCAGCGGTAGAGCATCAGGCAGCCATAAGTGAGCAGTGAGAACCATAGGCCCGCTTCAAGCATGTTGACTTTGAAGGCGCATAGGAGGAAGAAAGCCCCCATGGCCAGTTCGAGCCCGCCGTAGACGACGAGGTACTCGCTCTTGGCCGAGCTATTGGGCAGGCCAAAGCCGATGGCGGCGCTTGTTTTCATCGGGAGGAGGGTGCACCACAGTGCCAAGCCGATGTAAAGGACACCGTTAACGATAAGGAAAGTCTTTGCCATGCTTAAATCGTAGCGGGGCAATACCGCTAGGGGGTGTTTGCGTCTCGTTTTTGTCACACGCGGGAAGCGGAGTCTGGGTATGCTTGTATCGCCGACGGAACGAGGGGCCTATCACTGGAACCGTCTTCTCCAGCCGCGTCGAAGGAACGACCGGAAAACATCGCCCCGGGCAAGAGCAGGTTTATTGCCTGTTCAAGGCGATCGTGCCGTACAGATACGGCGGGTTAGAACACCATGAGCGAATTCATTGCTGCCATCCTGAGCCCGGTCAACCTCGTCCTGAGTGTGATGTTGCTTTGCTGCGTCTTCTACTGGCTGACGGTGTGCCTGGGCGCATTGGACATTGACACGTTCGATTTTGATTTTGATACGGACACTGATGTGGATATCGACGCTGGCTCGGGCGGCATGTCATCCATCAGCCTGATGCGGTTTTTCAACCTCGGCCAAGTGCCGCTGACCGTTCTCGCCTCGATCTTCGTGCTCATCCTCTGGGTCGTTGGCGTGGGCTCGTACCGGTACATCGGGGACTGGGGCATCTTGCTGCAGCTTTTGATACTCGTGCCGATGCTGATCGGGGCGGCGCTGCTGACCAAGGCACTGACCAATCCGTTGAAACGCGTTTTTAGAGACCTCGAACGCTCTGAGTCCAGTGGCGAGATCGACTTCATCGGCAAACGATGCTTCGTTGTGTCCGGCACGCTTGACAACAAGCACGGCCAAGTCGAAGTCGCGACAGAAGGCGCACCTATCAAACTTAACGCCCTCTTGGAGGGCTCTGACCACCCGCTATTAAAAGGCGCTGAAGTGGTCATCGTGTCACAGGATCCTGAAAGCGGTGTGTACCGCGTCCGGGGCTTTTAAATCGGAGATTGCACTATGACGATCGCTAACGTTCCCACTACCCTCTTGGCATTCGACCCCACGATGATCGGTATTATCATCGTCGTCGGTATCGTTGCATTCGCCGTGTTGTTCGGCGTCCTGCTGCTCATCATCAAGTGTTACCGCAAGGTTGAGCCCGGCACCGCGCTGGTCATCCGCGGTAAGGGCGGTCCTAAAGCCGAGTTCAACGGCAAGGTCGTCATTCCCGTCTTGCACCGGGCCGACATCATGGATGTCTCGGTCAAGCGGCTGGAGATCTACCGTCATGGTTCGGAGGGCTTGATCTGTAAAGACAACGTCCGCGCCGACATCAAGGTGGCCTTCTTTATCCGTGTCAACAACGTCGCGAAGGACGTGCTCCAGGTCGCTGACTCGATCGGTGTCCGCCGAGCATCGGACCTAGACAGGCTCGTCGAGCTCTTCGATGCGAAGTTCTCCGAAGCACTCAAGACCGTCGGCAAGAAGTTCGACTTCACCGACCTCTACACCGAACGCGACAAGTTTAAAGACGAGATCCTCGCGCACATCGGCACCGACCTCAACGGGTACATCCTTGACGACGCGGCGATCGACTACCTCGAGCAGACCGATCTGATCAAGTTGGATCCGAATAATATCCTCGACGCCGAGGGCATCAAGAAGATCACTGACCTGACCGCGAATGAAGCGGTGCAGGCCAACGATATTGCACGAGAAAAAGAGAAGACGATTAAGAAGCAAGACGTCGAGGCACGTGAAGCGATCCTCGAGCTTGAGCGTCAGCTCGCCGACACCGAAGCGAAGCAAGAGCGAGAGATATCGACCGTGCGGGCGCGTGAGACCGCTGAGGCACAGAAAGTCGACGAAGAAGAACGCTACAAGTCTGAGAAGGCTCGAATCTCGACGGAGGAAGAGCTGGGAGTCGCCGAAGAGAACAAGCAGCGTCAGATCATCATCGCGGCTCGCAACCGTGAGAAGGCAGACAAGGTCGAGGCCGAGCGTGTACTCCGTGAGCAGCAACTCGAAGCGACCGAGCGCATGCGGCTCGTAGAGCTTGCCACGATCGAAAAAGATAAGGCTGTTGAAGTCGAGAAGAAAGCCATCCAAGACGTGATCCGCGAGCGGGTCGTCGTCGAGCGTGCGGTCGTTGAAGAAGAAGAAAAGATCAAGGACACGCACGAAATCGCCGCGGCCAACCGTGCCAAGGTGGTGCAGGTGACTGCCGCCGAGGCGACAGCCGAAGAGGACAAGGTCAAGGAAGTCAAGAAAGCCGAGGCAAGCCAGATGGCGAGCAAATTCGAGGCGGACGAAGTCCTTGTCGAAGCCGAGGCATCGCGTCAGGCGGCCGAGAAGGAAGCGATCGGCAAGATCAAGCTGGCCGAGGCGGTACGAGCCGAGCACGCGGCGACCGGTTTGGCCGAGGCAGAAGTGATGAACGCCAAGGCGGGCGCGGTGCAGAAGTACGGCAGTGCCGAAGCGGAAGTCGTCCAGAAGAAGGCCGAGGCAGAGGCCGCAGGCGACATGGCACGGGCCGAGGCGATCCAGGCCAAGGGCTTGGCGGAAGCCGAATCCGAGCG
>JBGCDC010000210.1:0-3599 GCA_045105055.1 Phycisphaeraceae bacterium
GCCGTCTACGAAGAACCCAACGACCCAGCAGGCAGCTGGTTCGGTGCTGGCATGCTCTTCGGCGTGATGCTCGCGTTGATCGTCGGCCTCGCGGCTATGGTCCCTGCGGTCTACGGCGTCCAAGGCACCTTCGTCGAAGGCCTCGACCCCATCGGCCCAGACTCGAAGGTGTACATTGTCGCAGGCGGCCTGCTTGTCGTGAGTATCCTCTTCGGCGTCGTCGGCCTGCTCATCGGCAAGTCCGCGGCACGCTGATCGGACCTATAAAACAACACATTGAACCGGCTTGTTCGCGAGCCGGTTTTTCTTTGGCAACTCCGGCCCACAACATGCTGGTTCGTCGATACCATGGCCGCGATCAGGTAGCGCCCTATGCTCAGTAAACACGCCAAGCTCGAATGTATCACCATCGCCGCCGTCGGCTTCATGCTTAGCGTGGCCGTCGTCCTCATCGGCCTGTGGTGGCTGCTCTTCCTCATCATCCCCGCGGCGTTCGCCCTGCTGCTGTTCTTCCGCGATCCGGAACGACGCACGCCGACCCAGCGCGGCGTCATGGTCGCGCCGTCCGAAGGCCGAATCAGTTCGATCCACGAGATCGAACACTTCGCGCCGCTTGATGGGCCCGCCGTGTGTATCCGGATTTTCATGAGCGTGCTCGACGTGCACATCAACTACAGCCCGTACCACACCGCCGTCGAATCGATCACCCACACGCCCGGCGAACACCTCAACACACTCAAGCCCGAGTCCGCGGAAGACAACGAGAACAACCTGCTCGTGCTCGTCCACCCCAACCGCCAATACAAGATGGCCGCGGTACGGCAGATCGCGGGCATGCTCGCTCGCACGATCGTCTGCCACGTCCACGAAGAACAAGTCATCCAACGCGGCCAACGCATCGGCCTGATCAAGCTCGGCTCAACGACCGAGCTCTACATCTGCAAAGACCTCAGCCCACGCATCCAAGTCAAAGAAGGCCAACGCGTCATCGGCGGCCTGACTATCCTCGCTCAGATCATCCCTAAAGAGGGCGCGGCCATCATCGCAAGACCCGAAGACGCGGAAACGCACGGGGAAGATGATGCGGACGCTACGGATGAAGACGAATAAGTTTGCAGACAGCATCCGTAAATAGCCCCCATCGCAAGATGGGGGTTCAAACAAGGACAGACGTAAAATAAGTTCCGACCCCCCATCTCGCGATGGGGGCTAATTCTATGTAGACACACTCGCATCACTCCTGCGACAACCGCACAACCTCGCGGTATTGTCTCTGGAAGAATGAGCGCCACTTGATGCGGTTTTTGTCGAGGACGGAGTTATCGTTGCGATCTTGCAGCGTGCCGAGCTGAGCTTTGAAATTCGCGAGGTGTTCGACGACTTCGCTGTTGCGCGGGTGATTCGTATCACGCTGAATCGCCAGCCAATTCTGATCAAGATCGTCATCTGGCCAAGTCAGTGTCAGCTCCGGCGGCATCGCATAAAACACGCGGCGCATCTCGTCGGCCTTCGGGTGGTTCGATTCGATCGCCTCGTTGAGCACACGCCACGCCGCAACAAGATCGCCATGAATTTCGCTGGCCATGGACTTGGTAACCGGCGCGACCATACTGAAGTAGCTCGGCGTCCCCGCGGGGAACGGCATTGCCGTGGGATAAGGGTTTAGCTCCTGATCGACCCAACTCGCCCGTGACTCATTGGTATACAAATCAGCTCGCAGCGGTTGGCGGCGGAGCTCAAACTCCTTAGGCCGAACCAATTCATCGCTGCCATCACTCAGCGAACGCTGCCAAAGCGATTGCGCGTCAGGCGAGAGAAGCCAAGCGATGAACTGACGTGCTAGCTCAGGCTTCGGCGCACCACGCATCAGCGTAATCGGGTCGGCGGTCGTCGCGGTCATACTCTTGCCATCGACGACCGGGTCGCTATAGCCCAATCGCTCATCCCCCACCATGCCCGCTTGGACCCGGCCATAAAAATCAATGCACATGCCAACTGCCGCATCCCCGCGCGACACATCGACCGGGACGCGGTCAGCACTGGTCGCGAAGTAGCGAGCGTTACCGAACGCATTGCGGAGCGTGATCCAGCCCTGCGTCCAGCCTTCGCGCTTAAGGATCGTTTCAAAGGTCGCGGAGATCGAGCCGGAGTGTCCCGGGTCGGCCAGCGCGACCCAGCCGCGCAGCTTCGGGTCGCCAAGGTCCGACCATGTCTTCGGCTCATCAAGCCCGAGCTGTTTCAGCGAGTCACGGTTGTACACGATGCCGAAGCTCGAAAGCGTGATACCGGTCCAGCCGACGAGCGAGGCGTCTTCGAGTTGGCCTTCGCTGTTGGGTTCGCTGAAGGTGTAAGTGGCGTAGAGCCTTTCGCCACCGATGAACGCTTGCGGGAAGGCCTGCTTAAAGAGTTCGGGATCGAGCTGAGGGTCCATGACGATTCGGGTGACGGTTTTTTTACCATCGATTTCGAGCTCGACGCCGCTTGCGATTTTATTGTGGTCGTATTCGCCGCCGCCGAAGAAAAGGTCGGCACCGATGCCTTGCTTGTCGAGGTCCTTGCCCGCGTTGATCGCTTGGATGTACTGGCTCTTGATGCTCTTGCGGATATCGGTTGTGCCGCCGGGCGTCCGCCAATCGAAGACGACCGGGGCGAGGTCCTGCGACGCACGCCACTCGTTAAACGCGGTCTGGATCTCGAAGCGGATCTGCTCGTTGTGCGGCGTGTAGATGACGAGGTTCGGCGCGTTCGGATCGGACTCCGCGCTGTTCGCGGGCCGAAGGAGGATCGGCACGCCGACGATAAGGACGAGCAGGCCGATGATCACGATCTTGGATAAGTGCTCTCGCATGGTTTAAGGATAGCGGGTCGGCGTTATTTCAGCAGCCAGTCTTGCGCAACTTTCACCGCAGCTTGTTGAAGCAGCTCACCCGTCCGGCGGATCGACTCCTCGACAGGCAGCCCCTCGCCGATGATGTGATAAGCGGATAAGCCGTGGTTGAGTGCTTGATCTGCACCCTCACCGACCGATCCGACCAACGCGACGCAAGGCACGCCAGCCTCCTGACAACGCTTCGCCACCGCCATCGCAGCCTTGCCTTGCAGCGATTGACTGTCGAGCCGACCCTCGCCGGTGATCACAAGGTCGGCGTCCTTAATCCGCTGATCAAACCCGATCGTATCAAGCACCAGCTCCGCGCCCGGCACCAACTCCGCGCCAAGCATCGCAACAAGACCGCCCCCAACACCGCCCGCCGCACCCGCACCGGGCATGTGTTCGACATCAACACCGAGTTGTTCTCGCCAGAGCTTGGCCATGTGACGCAGGCCCGCATCAAGCTCTTCAACCTGCTGAGGTGTCGCGCCTTTTTGTGGGGCGTAGACGTGCGCCGCCCCGTTTGGGCCGGTGAGTGGATTGGTGACATCGCAGGCGACCGAAAAGTGGATCGCCCCCAACACCTCGGCTGATACGGGCACAATCTTCCGCACGTTCATCAACAACGCGCCAGTTATCGCATCCTCGATCGGCTTGTCATTGTGATCAAAAAAATCAAAGCCCAGCGCTTGTGCGATGCCTAGGCCAGCATCGTTGGTTGCACTGC
>JBGCDC010000211.1:0-18222 GCA_045105055.1 Phycisphaeraceae bacterium
GGTTGGGTGGAAACTTACTGTCGAAGTCAACTGAATAAGTGATCGCCGCAGTACCGATTTGGCGGAGCTGGCTGAGACAGACCGAGTCTCTGGCCGCTTCACGTGCCTTTCCCAGTGCTGGCAAAAGAATAGAAATCAACAGCGCGATGATACTGATCACGACCAACAGTTCGATCAGGGTAAACGCTTTGTACTTGCGCATACGTGTCTCTTTCACTTGAGATCGTGGACTATGTTTGATTCGACGAAAATGCTGCGGAGAAGCTTTGAACGCGAGCCTACTACGGCTTGTAGCTGTCTAATTAGCCTTCAATGTAGGACACGTGAAATATAACTGGTTGGATATGACACCATCTATGATTAAAACTATTACTTGTATAGATTATTCTCTAAGTCACTCATCAAAGGCTACAACTACCAAACTTTGCGCATATTCATCCTGTATGCCGCGATTTTGTCTTCTGGTTTGGCGCAAAAGAAAACCCCCATCTTGCGATGGGGGCTATTTGTAAAGCTGAGTGCGGTCGCGATGGCCTTAAACCGCTGCACCCGCGCCGAGGGTTTTGCCCGTGGAGTGCAGGTCGTTGCAGGCTTCGATGACGCGGTCGGCCATGGCTTGCTCGCCCTTCTTCAGGTACGCGCGTGGGTCGTAGCCCTTCTTGGAGCCGACTTCGCCATCAATCTTCAAGACCGCGTCGTAGTTCTTCATCATGTGATCGACGACCGGTCGCGTGAACGAGTACTGGCAGTCGGTGTCGACGTTCATTTTGATGACGCCGTAGCCGAGGGTTTCTTCGATCTCATCTTTGCCGGAGCCGGAGCCGCCGTGGAAGACGAGGTAGAACTTCGCGTCTTCGCCGAACTTGGCTTTGATCGCGTCTTGGCCTTCTTTGAGTAGCTTTGGACGCAGCTTGACCGCGCCTGGCTTGTAGGCACCGTGGACGTTGCCGAAGGTCGCAGCGAACATGTAAGTACCCTCGACCTTACTCATCACTTCGTAGACGCGGACCATATCTTCGGGCGTGGTGTAAAGATCAGCATCAGGTGTGTCTTCGCTACCAGCTGCGCCGTCTTCTTCACCGCCGACGACGCCCGCTTCGATCTCGATCATCTGACCAATCTTGGCCATACGCTCGTACAAGGGCACGGACAGCGCGAGGTTCTCTTCCAAAGGCAGGCCGGATGCATCAAGCATGTGCGAGTTGTAAAGCGGCAGCTTGCCTTCAGCAACGCGGCGCTCCGACTCTTCGATCAACGGCACCATGAACGTATCAATCGCGTCCGGCGGGCAGTGGTCGGTGTGCAGGACAATATTGACATCGAGCTTCTCGGCACAGCGATGGATGTGTTCCGCGATGGAGATCGCGCCCATGACCATGTCGCCGTTGACTAGGCCCGAGGCGAATTTGCCGCCGCCGGTGGAGACCTGAATCATACCGTCGGACTTGGCGTCAGCGAAGGCCTTAAGCGCTGCGTTGGCGGTGACCATCGAGCTGACGTTGATCGCGGGGTAAGCGAATTTGTTTTTGAAGGCGTTGTCCAGCATGCGGACGTAAGTGTCGTAATCGGCGATTGGCATCGCGGGCTCCTGGTAGGGTTCTGGGTTGCAGGTTTTGGTTATTTGGCCGTGGGTATCAGGCCAAGCGAGAGATTATACTCGCTCGCCATGAGCCCATCACGCCCCACCTCTCTGGCCAGTGTCACCGTCGCGAAGAGCTTTATCGCCGCAGGGGGGTGCTGCGGGATTAAAGCGTCAGGCCGACCGGACTTAGCACTCATCGCAGCGGAGCACCCCTGCAGCGCCGCCGCCGTTTTTACGACCAATCAATTCAAAGGCGCGCCGGTCCTCGTCGGCATGAAACACCTAAACAGCCAAGGCCACGGCACCGCGCAAGCCATCATCTGTAACTCCGGCAACTCGAACGTCGCGACACTCGCCGCTGGCGGCGAGCAACACGCCATCGACATGTGCAAGGCCGCGGCACAAGTCGTCGGCTGCGAGCCAAACGAAGTGCTGCCCGCATCGACCGGCGTCATCGGTCGGCCGTTACCCATCGAACGTATCGTCGAAGGCATCGGTAAACTCAAGCCCGAACTCGGCCGAGGCGAACAACACGACATCGCCGCGGCGCAAGGCATCATGACCACCGATCTCGTCGAGAAGGCAACACTTCAAACCTTCGAGATCGACGGCAAGGCATGCACCATCGGCGGCATCGGCAAAGGCTCGGGCATGATCGCTCCGTCCATGGCGACGATGCTGATCTTCTTTACAACAGATGTCGCGATCGACTCGGCCATCCTGCATGCGGCACTGACACAAGCCAACGCCGCATCCTTCAACCGCATCTCCGTCGATAGCGACACGAGCACCAGCGACACGATCTACATCCTCGCCAACGGCGCCGCGAGCAACACGGCGATCACCGAGCCGAGCGGCGAAGCCTTCGACACCTTCGTCAGCGCATTGACCACCGCTTGCCAAGACTTAGCCGAGCAGGTCGTTGTCGATGGCGAAGGCGCGACGCGGACGTTTGAAGTTCATATAAAAGGGGTCGGGAGTCTTTTTGACGCCGACAAAATCGGCCGAGCCGTAACAGACAGCCCGCTCGTCAAAACTGCTATCCACGGCTGCGACCCGAACTGGGGACGACTCGTCATGGCCGCGGGCAAAGCAGGTGTCGAGCTAGACCCCGCCACGTTCACCGTGAAGATCCAAGGCGTCACCGTCTTCGAGCACAACACACCGACCGTGACCGACGAGGGCCCGCTCGCTGATTTATCAGAGAAAATGAAGGTCGACCGAGTCGTCATCGAACTCGACGCACACCAAGGCGAGGCCGAGGCCGTTTGGCTGGGGTGTGACCTGAGTCGCCAGTACATCGCCATTAACGCCGATTACACGACTTAAGATTCTTTTCATCGCATCAATTTCCATAAAAGTCGTGACATCTGCCATACCTTGAGGTATGTTTCAGGGTTCATATTGCCCCGAGCACTCGCTCAGGCTTGGAAGGGAATCCAGCCAATACGTCGTCGATCCGTCCCCCTTAGGAAAACTATCCTTGCGTCAGAATCATCGCGGACTAAGCCTGATCGAAATAACGATCGTCCTCACCCTGATCTCGGTGATGATGGCTCTGTCTCTGCCGATGCTTAGCGTCGCGAACGCCAAAGCTCGCTCCGAACTCTGTCAGCAAAACCTCGTCGAGATCGGACAGACGATCGCCAGTCACGCGCAAGACAATAATCAGCTACCGACGCTATACAACCTTGCGCCGCCGCAGGCCGGGCTATCGCTGCCCGAATTTGTCGAGCCAAGATTGAACATCCCCAAAATCACGTTCTGCCCAAGCGACGAGACCGAAGCCAGCCAACTCATGGGCACGAGCTATCGCTGGGGCATGGCTTTCAACGGCGTAGACACCGGCAACCTCCAGTCACTCATCGGGCAGCGCATGCTCGCCGACCGAGAAGCCTTCCACAATAACGCGGCTCAGCCTACCAACGAGATGGTCATCGTCGAAGACGAAGCAGGCCTACGCCTATCTCTCATCGGTGATAACGCACCGACAAACGCTTCGAACAACCAGCCAAATCTCTATCTAAAAAAGAAGCTGAAGAAAGACAAAAAAAACAAGACGAAGAAAAAGAACAAGCCTAATCGTCAAAACGACGACGACTGATCCGCGTAGCCTTCGCAGGCAAGACGCACTCTTTTTTAGCTTCACTTTTTGTCCTGTGGCCGCTTGATCTGGACCAACACTTTTTCGATCACGTGATTCGCAGTCGTAATCTCTTCAAAGCCATACCTCGCCTGGCCGTCTATCTCGGCACCACCGCCGTGCGCCGTCCGCGTCATCAGGTAGTAGCGCTGATCGCTCGATAAATCAACGAGTGCGGTGTAGAGCACCGAAGGCTGACCTACGTGCTCATCCGGGTAAGCTTCGTTCGTATCTCCCGCCGCATTAAATTCCAAACAGATCACGATCTCATCGTCTTCTGAAGTCAGCGACTGTTCAATCGAGAAGCTATGGTCAGGTGTCGCGGAGGTGACCGCATCGATGTCGCCATTCGGATCGACGCCGTTAACATCGCTGTACTGATGCCGCCAAAGCGGAAGGATGTGGTGCCTAGGCACCGCCTTGCCGTTCCACGTCGGCGTTGCGCTGTAAGCCAAAGCCTTATCAACATAAAGGGTCTCGATCATGCGCCCGGGTACGCCAGTGGACTGCGCCCAGATCGCTGCGGCGGGTTGCTTAATGAGGTCTTCGCGGTACGTAACGGACACGTCGATTAGGACCTCGCCCGACTCAGCCGAAAGCGTCGCGACACGTATGCTAGGCCCGATCTGCTCGTGAGCTGTCTGCGGCGAAGCACGAAAGATCTCTGCGGTGTGTCGCGCTTCGTAGCCCACTGCGATGAGATTTGATGCGGGCTTCGTGCCGTAGAACGAAGCGGCCAACAGCCCGCCCCATACGATCGCAATCGAAGCGACCAGCCATCGCGGCACCTGCGGTTTTTTCTTGGCTTTGAAATCGACCGACTGCTTGGCGATCCGCGTGAAATAGCTGACCCTTGTCGCCAAGTGCATACCCACTAAGACAAGCGTGACAAGACCAAACACGATGTGAACGCGTGCGGTCGTAATCGAGAACGGCAGGACAAACGACATCACCCCCGTCACCGCGAGTGTCGTAAACGCAAGCAGTAAGCCAAGGTTCGCAATGTGTCGCATGAGTTGGGTCAAGATCATTATCGCTTTACAAATGCACGTTTGGACCACTCATCGTACAACGTGGATAAAGATTTCACTTTCGCAGGCTTCACCTTTGCCAAATCATGCATCTCGGTCCTGTCGTCATGCATATCAAAAAGTTGCCAAGCACCGCCCTTCTCGGCCACCAGTTTCCAACGCCCATCACGAACCGCTCGGTTGCCCTCATGCTCGAAAAAGAGCGGGTCGTGACGCTCTAGGCCGCGGTCCTGAAAAAGCGGCAAAAGACTCTTACCCTCGACCGGTATGATCGTGTGTCCACGATGCGTCGCCGGATAATTTGCCCGTGCGATCTCTGCGCTAAGCGGCATGATGTCGATGACGTGGGCCGGCTCATGGATGATCTTGCCTTGCAAACTGGGAGCAATCCCCTTTGGCCAATGAGCAATCATTGGTGTAGCGATACCGCCTTCGTACAAGTCTGCCTTGAACTTACGAAACGGCACGTCGGACACATTCGCCCAACTCGTCCCGTAGTACGCGAACGACTCAGCAGTGCCAACTTCGCCGGTCCCTTTGTTGCTGCCAAGCTTACCGCCTGACGCATCTCCGCCGTTGTCCGCGAGGAATAAGATCAATGTGTTGTCGAATTGATCGAGTGCTTTCAATCGCTCAATGATTTTGCCCACGTTTTGGTCAACGCAGTCGATCATCGCCGCATACGTCGCCATGCGAAGGTCTTGCTTGTCTTTTTGTTTCTCGTTAAGAGAGTCCCACTCGGGCACACTCCGATCGCGTGGCGGCAAAGGCCAATCTAAGTCGATTAAGCCTAAATCACCCAGCCGCTTGTAGCGCTGTTTACGCAGCTTATCCCAACCGATTTTGTATTTACCTCGATACTTCGCAATATCTTCGGGCTTGGCTTGGAGTGGGAAGTGCGGCGCGTTGTAGGCGAGGTACCAGAAGAAAGGCTTGCCATCTTCGACCGATTCCTCGACATAGGCAAGGCCCTCGTCGGTAAATGCATCTGTCGCGTACCAACCCTTTGGTGGGTCCGTCTTCTGATCGTAAAGCACCTGCTCGTCACGGACGATGTGCCGCTCTTGATTGAACGATGACGGCCGAAAATAAAAGCCACCGCCCTGCGGACAGCCGTAGAACCGATCGAAGCCGCGTGCCGTGGGCCACCATGCTTTATCGCGGCTTCCCAAGTGCCATTTGCCCGTCATAATTGTTCGATAGCCCGCAGGACGGAGTACTTCCGCAATCGTCACGGAGTACGGCATCAATCGTCCACGATAGCCAGGCTTACTGATGCCCTCGTCGCGCATCATGTGGCCGACGCCCGCCTGGTGCGCATACAGCCCTGTCATCAAACTCGCGCGCGTGGGGCTGCATCGACCCGCGTTGTAGAACTGTGAAAATCGGACACCCTGATGAGCGAGCGCATCCAGGTGCGGCGTCTGGATCTCTGCTCCATAACAGCCCAGATCCGAGTAGCCCATATCATCGGTCATGATCACGATGATGTTGGGCTTATCCGTCAAAGCGGCCGAAGGAAGCCCGAGCCCAACCATGGCGAAGCAGACCATTAGCACAAGTTGTAAACGCTTTTGCATGATCACTCCAGCAGTCGCGTAATCGTTAAGCCGACCAATCAATCATTTATAACCCACCAGCCCGCGGAGTTCCTTGATGTGCTTCTGCCCGACCTCGCGCGGCAGCGCATCGTGCTTCTTGCACATCGCAGAGGCATACCCCACCGCGATGCCCATCTGCGCACAAGTCAGCATCACACGCGGCCCGCCTAGCCCGATGTGCGAACAGCTAAAGCATCGCCCGGCCATCATCAGGTTCGAGATGTTTTTCGAGTAGAGCGTGCGAAAGGGGATGTAGTACCTCGGCGTCTTCATGTACATCGCCTTGGAGATGAAATCGACAGGCATGCCGTCGTACTTCCGCTGGTAGTGCCCGTCGAGTTCGCGCGTTTCTTCCGCAACCGCGTCGGGGAAGTTAGTTCCCTTTTTCGCATCTTCTTGTGTAAAGATGTAGTCACCCATCAAGCGCCATGACTCACGCTTACCACCCACGTAAGCGACCCACTTCAGCTTGACCGTCGCGTGTTTGGGATCTTTCTTAGCGTTGGCGAAGCTGCCATAGATCGCGCGGAACATATGGTCACGGATCTGCTCGGCATCGTCGATCTGATCGAGCTTATTGTCGGAGTATTCCCAGTACCACTCACCATTAATAGCCGTGTGTTTCTTCGCAACAGGCTCGGCCCAGGGCACCTTCGGGAACGGCTCGGCCTTGTCGCTTTTCTCGCTATTCCACAAAACGCTCGTGCCCATGACACGGTTGTCGGGCTTTTCGGGTGCCCATCGCTCGCCGTACTTGTCGAAGCCCTCGTTGAACTCGTGCTTCGACTCTCGTCCGTAGCGCTTCTCCGCGCCCGACCACTGGCCAAGCCAAGCGTCGCCGGTGCAGTCAACGAAAATAGGTGCTTTAAAGCGTGTGATCTGCCCACTGAGGGTCTGACGCGCGTCGACACTCGCGATACGCTCGCCGTCCATCTCAAGCCCGACCGCACGGTGATCGGTATAGATCCTGACGCCGGTCTTCGCCATCTCACGGTCGCGTTTGGCCTGGTCTTGGATCGCATCGGCGTGGCCATTGGGCCAGTGCCCGGTATCGATGCGGCTGATCAAACCTTTGTTCTTGCCGTGGATACCAATCGTGTGAACACGGACCTCGGCACTGGCGTTGCCGCCGAGCATCGGTCGATCCTGCACCAGTGCAACCTTGAGCCCTTGCGAGTCGGCGGCAATCGCCGCGCCGCAGCCCGTCATCCCGCCGCCGACGATCACGACATCAAAATCATGTTCCTCCGCAGGCGCGACACCGCGCCCTGCAACCGCGTCCTTCCACTTCAGAAGCGCTTCGGTCTCGTTCGGCGGGACCTCATTCATATCCTTGGTCAGATAGATCGCGTCACATCGGCCGCCGAAACCGGTCAGGTCTTCCAATTCGATCGTAGCGCGGTTGCGCACCTTTGCGCGCGGCCGCTGATCGCCCTTAAGCTCAACCTCGCCACCGTCTTCCCAACCCCAGCCCTTGCCACTTTCGCCGAAAGTCTTCGCCAAGGGCTTACCATCGAAGTGCACCTTGAATCTGCCCGGCGACTCCCAGTCACCCGGGCACCAGTCTTTGGCTCGGATCCAGACTCGGTACTTACCAAGCTCGGGCACATCGATCCGCGTCCGCGCATTTTCGACAGGCTTACCCATGCCGTGCGCTAAGAGATATACCCCGCCCATCTGCTGAAGGAACTGCGTGTCGCGTTTCCAGCCGCCTGGCGTCTCGAACGACTCGCACTCAACAAGCACGCCCTTGGACGAGGTCTGCGCGGTGAGCCTTTGCTCCAACGCTGACATAGTTGCAAAGGTGAAGGTTGTGCCACCCAATACGCGGATAAAACGTCGGCGAGAAATTGGCTGCATCAGTCGTACTCCATTCAAGAAAAGTGCTGCTTATGAACAGCGCAAAAATCACTAGATCGCGAAAAACACGACGCGTTATCACGGCCGCAATTACTGTCGAAACCTGATGCCGATCACGCCGCGACACGCGTGCCTAAGAAGTATAGCTTGCCCCAAGCGGTGCGAATCCGCGTGGTCTCGAAATGCTTTTCGATGATGCCGCAAATTTCCGTCGGACGGGACAACCAGTTGTCATAGGTCTCGTGCTCGTTTTCGTAGAGCACCTGAAACGCGTCCAGCTTGCCCCATAGTTTTCGCAGTAATGGATTGGCCGACGCGGCGTGAACCGCACGAAGAAAAGGCGTGTCCCAAGGCTCGACCATCACCAGCTGTCCGCCGGGCCTTAAGATACGTTTCGCCTCAGTGATGCTCTGCTCTAAATCTGCGGGGAGGTCGGGCAGGTGGTGGACCCCGCCTTGCACAATCGCGATATCTTGACTCGCGTCATCAAGCGACAGATCACGGGCATCGCAGACGTACGTCTTCGCATCGCCTTCATATTGCTTAAGCAAATCGGCTGAAAGATCGACGCCGGTCAGATTCGTAAAGCCCATCTGCGACAGCGCGACGAGCCCGTTGCCTCGGCCACAAAACAGCTCGACGATATCCGCATCGCGTGACCAATCCTGAGCACCAAACCACTTGAGCCTTTGTAAAAACTTTTCCACCTCTTGCTCGGGCGTCTCGAAGCGTGCATAGGCCTGCTCCCACGTTTCGTTGCAGCAGCGTTCGGAATCGTGAATCGTAGTTAGGCTGGTCATGCGGCTTTCCGTAGCGTGGTGGGTTGATCGTTCGTGTCAGTTTCTTCCGGCGCGTTATCTGCTTCGCGTGGAAGCGACTTCATTTGTAGGCCGCGCTCAGCGAGCATCTCGAGCGCACCAGCAAAACATCGGCCAAGGACGATCTGCACACCCGCCGCGACGAGCACCACGCCAGGGATGACCCATCGCATCGCCACGCCGTACTCGAGTCCTGCGAAGCCGTTGGTCGCCCACTGATACGACGTCACACCGATGCACGCGATACCTAAGCATGCCGCGCCGCCGCCGATGACGAGCCCGCGCTCGAGCGTAAATGTCGAGAGTAGTCGGCTAAGCCTGTTGTCTTCCGGCGAGAAGCCCTCTGCAATCGCAAGCAACTTTGCGAACACCGCAAACTGCATCGCCTGCGCGCCGAGCAACAACGCGAGCGCACCGACCAGCATCGTGTGTAAGTCAAATGTCATCGGCCCAACCGTCCAGTTGAACTGACCCGCGAGCATCAGCATCAAACCGAGCAAGGCAACCACCGCGCCAGGCCGGAAGAACAAGTATCGCGGGCTACGAAGCATGAAGAACCGCAGCGTTCGCCAGCCATCGCGCACCGTGCGGAGGTGCGGCGCGTGGGCCTTGCGTCCATCCGGGTGCAGCGTGATCGGGACCTCGGCGGTGTCTTCTCCGTTAAGCGAAGCACGGATAATCATCTCCGTCGCAAATTCCATCCCGCCCGCGACAGGTTGGTTGCGCTGATAAAACTCGCGCGTGAAGCCACGCATACCGCAGTACACATCGTGGATCGGCGACCAGTACATCTTCCGCACCATGAACGAGAACATCGGGTTACCGAACCAGCGGTGCGAGAAAGGCATCGCACCCTTCTTCACCGTGCCGCCGCCCGCAGGAAGTCGACAGCCTTGGACCAGTTGATGGCCCTGCCGAAGCTTCTCAACGAAGCTTGGGATCTCCAGAAAATCGTAGCTATCGTCTGCATCGCCCATCATGACATACTGGCCCTTGGCCGAGGTGATGCCTGCTTGGAGCGCGTGGCCATAGCCCTTGATAGGAACGTGCACGACACGGGCGCCTTCGTCCTTAGCGATCTGGATCGAGCCGTCATCGGAGCCGTTGTCCGCGACGACAATTTCCCCGACAACATTGGCCGCGCGCATGCCCTTCCATGCTTTGCGAATGCAGGTCGCCAGCGTGTCCGCCTCGTTGAGGCAGGGCATGACGACGGTCAGTTCAATGGGTTGTTTGTCTTGCATGGTCGGGCTCTAAGGGTTCGCGTCTTTGCGTTTGCGTGCGATGACAAGCATCGCGGAAGTCTTCATACCGAGCATCGCGCGGAACCGGTCAAAGCCAGTCACCAACGCGAGCAGCGGGAGGTTTCGAAAAGGATTGCATAGGCCCGCTAGCCAAGGCAATCGCGGTCGGCCGTAGCGAAGCCGATGGTGTAGGCCGTAGATCCAAAAGGAGTGTCCGCTTTGGTAACGGATATCGATCACTTCCATGCCGTTCCGCTCGAGCAGTTGCGTGATCGACGCGGGGGTAAACAGATTCCAGTGCCGAGGGAAGTGGTAGCCACCCCAGAAGGTGCGTCGGCCGAGCCTTGCATCCAAGCTCTCGATGTTTGGCGTCTCCATCGCGAAGATGCCATCCTCCGACAGCCAACCCGCGATGCGCTCAACCACCGCGCCAGGATTATCGACGTGTTCAATCACATGGAACATCGTCGCGAGATCGATGCTGCCTTCGGGCACCTGCGTGCAGTCCTCAACACGTTCACAAAACGCCGGGAAGCCTTCATCACGCAACCGCTGCACGACGGCTTCATCGAGCTCAAGTCCGTAGCAACGCTCTTGCTCAACACCCGACTCTTTCAGCGCGTGCAGCAGTCGGCCGTTGCCGCAGCCAACATCGATGAAGCTCTTCGCTGGCGTAGGCAATGCCTTCTTGATCCCCGACATTTTCATCCGGTCGATCCACTGCTTAGCTTTGATCGCCAGCTTACTGACCTGCGCATCGTAGTTGTACGCGTAATAATTCGACGGGTAAATCGTGCCGAGCGATTCGACCGCTGGCCGAGGATTCAGCCAGACATGTGAGCAGTCATGGCAACTCACCATCTTCCAGTGGTTACGGCAGGTTTCGAGTTCGTAGTCATAGCCCTGCGCGTAAGGCGACGACGCTTCCGCATCACAGACAGGGCAGGCCGGTACCGCAGTCGTTTGCACGCTGGGCGTATCCGAACGTTGCCAACCGCTGGGCAGCGACGTGTTGGTCGACGAGTCGTGGGCTGCGAGATCTTTGATGCTAGCGTGCGCGCTCATGCCGCCCTCCGGATCGTTGGGTGGTCAGATGTTTGCTGGCGAGATGGCCCGGTGGGCTCTTGGCATTCGTCGATCGGCAAGGCACGGAGATATCGCCAAAGGTAGCCGAGGTAGCTGCCCCGCCAAACCATGTCGGTGTTGCTGGCCACCGCCTTGAGTTCGCGGTCGGCCTGTCGCAGACGGTAGTACGGAATCGTCGGCCAAAGGTGGTGCGCGGTGTGATAGTTCATCGACATCGGCGCGACCAGCCAACGCTCAAGCAGTGGGCTGTGGTAGGTGATCAAGCGGTGCTCGTCTGCGGCGTGGTCGGCTTCGGTGTGCGAGTGTTCGCAGAAGCTGCGCAGGTTGTCGCCAAGGATCGCGAAGACGTAGACCGGCGCGAGCCAGAGCAGCGGGTAAGCCCACCAACCGATTGTCATCGTGAGCCCAACGATCAGACACGCTTGCCAAGCACCTAACAGCGCGACATCGGACAAGCGGTAGCCGTCGCGCGATCGGTCTGCTTTCGTATTTTCGCCCTTGCGTAGAAATACGTTGGCTGCGGACCGGCCTACGCTGGTGACGCCCGTGAGGAAGCCAAGCATCGGGGCCAGGCCTGCCTTGCCGAAGCAGGTGTACTTGTGACGGTCGGGGTCTTGATCGGTCGCGAGGTGTGCGTGGTGCAGCAGGTGGTTTCGGTTGTTGAGCCGAGCAATCGCACCGATCGGCGCGAAGATCAATGCGTCGGCGAAGCGATCGTTGAGCCAACGTTGTTCAAACAGTCGGCGATGCAGCGCATCGTGCCCAATGATAAACAGCGCGTAGTAGCGGTTGCCGACGATGACGCACGCGGCCAGTATCGTCCACCAAGTCGGGAGCCATGCCACCGCCGCCCAAGCCGACGTGATCATCAACCAGCAGATGGCGGTATCGATCACCGGGCGCGCAACAGAGCGTTGGCTAAGTTCTTTAACACGATCGGTAGAGAGCAGGCGCGCGTAAGCCGCTTGGCTGGATCGCCGTTGGGAGGTCGTGTTGGCCGCGGGCAGTTGGCTCATGGCTTACCGCCCATCTTTGGGTCTTGGATCAACTGCCACTGGATATCGAGCAATGCGGGCAGGTCTGCGGTTTCGCGTGGGGGCAGCACGTCTTGGATGAACCCGGCCATCAAGAGTGCGTTAGAAAGCACAAGCAAGCCGAGCACAGACGCACAGGCAATCACCGCAGCACGACGACGCGCAAGATGAATGAGATAAGCCAAGCCAAACGCGACGAGCGGCGCGGAGTTAATAAAGATGCGGTTGCCAAAGCTGTCGCCGGAATCCCAACTGACCCAGAAGCTGTAGAGCCCGATGTGAAAGACAACGCCCGCCGCAAGCACGATCCAAACGCCACGATCACGACCACGCACAAAGCAGCACGCCGCGAGTAAGCCAAGCGTCCCGATCGCAAAGAGCGGGTGATACAGCCAGCCGCCGCCCTGGCCTGAGATCAAAATCTCCGGCATCATCGGGTTGGCAAAATCGAATCCCGCACCGTCAGCCCACTCGGAGTAGCCGTTAGTAACCCAGCGACCAAAGACCGCTCGCCAGACGAGTAGCTGTACGCCCGCTGCGGCGAAGACCGCGAGCACAACAGGTAGGCCATTAGAAACACTCGGACGCCACCCCGTCTTGATCACACGCAGCGCCGCAGGCAACAACACGATCATCATCACCGCATCTGTCGGCCGAGTCAGCACAAGTAAAAACACAACCACCGAAACCGCTCGCCAAAGCAGAACGCGATCGGGCGATTGATAAAGTCGCATCGCCAGCCAAATCAGGAAACACATGAGCGCAAATGACGGCCCATGATTCATCAGCGGTAGCACACCGGTGTAATAAACTAGGTTCGTCCCCAAGAACAAAGCAAGCACCGCAAACCACGCAGGCCGATCACCGACCCAAGGCGACATCGCAGAGCACAACGCACCACACCCCAGCGCCACAAGTAACAAATACCAAAGCGTCACCGCGAACTCGTACGGCCGACTGTAGCCATCCGTTTCATGCCCCGTCATCAACGCAACAACATGCCCCGCGACAAAGCCAGGCACCCCCACCACCGACGATCCAACAGTGTAAATATTGACTAGCGAGCCGTCGTTGGTCTGAGGCAATCCGCCCCAAGCCTTGCCGACGACGAAGACCTGCTTGCCCGGAGTGAGCGACTGTATTTCGTTAGTGCAATCGAGATCGTAGTCGAGCATCGCAGAACGCAGGTGTGCATAGTAGAGCTGTGCATCCCAGCCGCGATAGAAGCTGCCGTAGTAGCTAAAGGATGCGAACCAGACCAAGCAACCCGCAAACGCGACGACGAGAACAAGCGAAGCCGGACTGAAAAGCCTTGGCTTGAAAAGTCGGGAGGCAGACTCCCTATCCGAAGTATTTAGGCACCCGGCGAGTTGCAGCTTAGAGTCCATGGATATAACCCTGCGCAACCACAAGTCAGAGCAGAAGGAGCGACACCTATGGATTTTCGACGATTAAATGAAGAAGGCTGTAATCGCGACCGCCACATTATCGGGCGTGCCTTGCGGCAAGGCTACGGCAGCCACACGCAGAGGTGAACGCTTCTCACGCATTGCAGTAGATAGGGCTGGCGCCCTATCGCATCCCGATTCGCACGAGCCGAAGGGTGCAAATGAGCACGGCGAATTTATTAAATAAAAAATGAATGCCCCGGGCGGGACTCGAACCCGCACTGGATGGATTTTAAATCCACTGCCTCTGCCGATTGGGCTACCGGGTCGGTGACGCCAAGCGACGCGTGACACGCGTGCTGGATGATCAGTATCGGCGTGAACCGCCGCGTGGCTGACGGGTTCCGTTGGCGTACTCTTTCGCGCGGTCAAGTTTGCCTTGCAGTCGCTCGGCAGCCGTCTTGATGAGGACAGCCAAACGCTGACGCTGAGTGGTCAGCTCTTCAATCTTCTTTTCGTCCTTCTCTTCGGCAGCTTGCAGTTTGTCGATCTTGCCTTTGAGTTGCTCAGCGTTGACGGAGATCTGCTTGATGTACTCGCGCAACTTGGCGGTGTTCATCTGAGCGATCTTCGACAGTGCGGGCGAAGGCTCACCCATCAGCATCGGGTCGGCAGGCTTTCGACCTTTTGAGCCGCCTCTACCACCGCCACCACCAGCAGAGCCGCGAGAACCACTGTAGCCTTGGGAAGAGCGTGAACCTCTGTATTCTGGACGTGGCATGAAGGACCTTTTGTATTTAGTAAATAAGGCGAGGAGCCTTCAAAATATCGCCCCCCAGACGTGTACAGACTAACAACAATGGGCGAGCCCGTAAAACGGGGTAGATGCACAATCTCCAGATCGAAATTGGACCGCAGATTGCCAGCGATGGTGTAACATAAGAGCTCATTGAAGGTCTCTTTACTACAAGACCACCATCGGAATAAGGAATATCGTCATGCTCCGCTTGCTCACGTTCATCTTGCCGCTCTGTGTCGCACTCAGCCTGATCAGTACCGGCTCGGCACATGCCGAAGAAGGCAAGCTTTGGATTACTTACCCCGGCGGCGAAGGCCCGGGCCAAGGCAAGCACATCGTCCTTGTCGCGGGTGACGACGAGTACCGCTCCGAAGAAGCACTCCCGATGCTGGGCAAAATCCTCTCGAAGCACCATGGCTTTAAGTGCACGGTCCTCTTTCCAATCAATCCAGAGACTGGCGAGATTCAGCCTAGCTTTCAAAAGAACATCCCTGGCTTAGAAGCTCTCGCCGATGCTGATCTGATGATCATGGCCTTGCGATTCCGCGACCTGCCCGATGAGCAGATGAAGCATATCCACACCTACACGCAATCTGGTAAACCGATTGTCGGCCTACGCACCTCAACCCACGCCTTCAACATTCGCTCGAGTGACACCTACAAAAAATATAGCTGGCGTAACAACACCGACGGCTGGCAAGGCGGCTTCGGCAAACAAGTACTTGGCGAGACATGGATCGCACACCACGGCCATCACGGCAAAGAAAGCACGCTCGGCATCATCGCCGAAGGAGCAAAAGACCACCCGACCGCTCGCGGTATCAAACCCAAAACCATCTGGGGCGACTCGGACGTCTACACGATCAAGTTGCCTCTGCCCGGTGACTCGCAGCCAATCGTTATGGGCGCCGTGCTTACGGGTATGAACCCGGACGACCCGATCCTTGTGGACAAGCCCGACGCGAAGAAGCAGAAGAACAACCCAATGATGCCGGTGACCTGGATCAAGACTTACGAGACCGAGTCGGGTAAGAAAGCCCGCGTCTTTACCAGCACGATGGGCGCGGCGACCGACCTTGTCTTCGAGGGCAGCCGACGCATGATTGTCAACGGCAGCTACTGGGCACTAGGCATGGAAGATCAGATCCCTGCCGAGGGAACGAAAGTTGATTTGGTTGACGCGTTTAAGCCGACCCCATTTGGGATGAGAAATTTCAAAAAGGGCACGACGCCTACTGATTATGCATTAATCTCGAAGTAATATTATGTCCACTCGCGACGCTTACGTTAGAACACAAACACATTCGCAAAAGCATATGAAAATCAAAGCATTCCTTATCGCACTCGCCCTGCTTGTTGTTTCGGCCCTACCCGCACGCGCCGCACTTGAACTCAACGAGGGCGACAGCGTCATCGTCGTGGGCAACACCTTCGCCGAGCGCCTCGCCTTGAGCGGTTATCTCGACGCGATGATCCACGCGGCGAACCCCGGCAAGAAGATTGTCATCCGAAGCGTGCCAAACTCGGCCGACGAAGTGGACGACATGCCTCGTGAACGTGCGGTGCCGACAGCCGACTACTACCTCAAGCGACACGGCGCGGACGTCGTGATCATGTGCTTCGGTATGAGCGAGTCCTTCGACGGCCTCGGCGGTATTGACAAATTCAAAGCCGACCTGGCCAAGCAAATCGACCTGCACCTTAACGCGAAGTACAACGGCGAATCAACACCGAAGATCGTGCTCGTCTCACCGATCCCACACGAAGACCTGAAGAACCCGAACCTACCGACCGGCGACGCTGTCAAGCAACGCAACGTCATCCTCAAGGCATACACCGAGGCAATGAAGACCGTCGCCGCCGATAAGGGCGCGTTGTCTATTGATCTGTTCAGTCATGGTCTTGAGATGTATGTCGATTCTGATCAGCCGCTGACGAATAATGGAATCGCGCCTAACGAACTTGGATGCTTTTCGTTCGCCGCCTCGATGGCACAGCAGTTGGGCTGGTGGGATGGCAGCCCAGCAAAAGATGCAGCCAACACCGCTGACCTCCGCCAAGTCGCTTACGACAAGCACTACCACTTCCGCCACCGCTACCGCGCGACGAACACCGAGTACGTCTGGGGCCGTCGGCACAAGCCATTCGGCATCGTGAACTTCCCGCCTGAACTCGCTCACCTCGACAAGATGGTCGAAGCCCGCGAGGCCGCGATCTGGGCGATGGACAAGCCAACGCTCGCACAACTGTTCGCTACAGCCCCAACCGGCAAAGCGATCTGGGAAACGACCCCAACCACCTACAACTTCCCCGGCGACAAATGGGACGGTGTCGAATTGCCCAAGCAAGACACGACCCGGGCCGTAGGCGACGCGACTAAAATCGCTGACCCCGAGGAATACATCAAGACGTTTAAGGTCGCTGATGGCTACCAAGTCAACCTCTTCGCCTGCGAGAAGATGTTCCCTGAACTGGCAAATCCACTCGCAATGTCGTTCGACTTTCAGGGCCGACTCTGGGTGCTCTGCTCACCGACCTACCCGCACCCTTATCCGGGCGAAGTCACCGATTGCCGACTGATCATCCTTGATGACACCGATGGCGATGGTAAGGCTGACAAGTCCACCGTTTTCGCGCGGCACATGAACATCCCGACCTGCTTTGTCATCGATGGCAAAGGCGTGGTCTACATCGGGCAAGCACCTGACCTCTGGAAACTCAGCGATACCGATGGCGACGACGTCGCGGACCGCAAAGAGATCGTCTACTCCGGCTTCGGCATGCCCGACTCGCACCACACCATCAGTGCAGCAGCATGGGACCCCAACGGCGGGATCCTCATGCTTGAGGGTGTCTTCACCAAGACCAATGTCGAAACGCCCTACGGCACACAACGCACCCGCGACGCGGCGGTTTGGCGTTTTGACCCTCGCACCCATAAGCTCATCGCCGTCGCTCACACCGGCCACCCGAACCCATGGGGCCAGACGTTTGACCCGTACGGCCAGTCCATCTTGATGGATACCTCTGGCTCTGCCCAGTACAACTTCAGCTCGCTGATCTCGCCTTACGTCGGCTTTGAAAAACCCAAGAAGGGCCCCGCCGTCGTCAAACGTGGCCGACCCACTGCCGGCAGCGACATCATCTACTCCGCACACTGGCCCGAAGAGATGCAAGGCGTCTACGTGCACAGCCAATGTATCGGCTTCCTTGGTACGCACCTAGACAAACTCAAGTCGGATGGCAGCAAAAACTCTGGCTACACCTCCGAACCTATGCCACAGCCAATACTCGCCAGCGACATCGGCAACTACCGCCCTGTCTGCTCCGAAGTTGGTGCGGATGGTGCGCTCTACATCGCTGACTGGGTCAACCCGCTGATCGGCCACATGCAGTTCAACCTGCGTGACCCGCGACGCGACCATACCCACGGCCGAATCTACCGTGTCACCCACAAGGAACGCCCGCTCGTCAAGAAGGTCGACATGACCAAGCTCGACATCCCTGGCCTGCTCGAATTGATGAAGACCACCACCGAGCACAACTCCCGCGAGCGTGCCCGCCGACTGCTCCAGACGATGGATAAAGCCGCGGTCATCGCTGCGACGAACAAGTGGGTGTTTGAAGAACTCGACA
>JBGCDC010000212.1:0-3795 GCA_045105055.1 Phycisphaeraceae bacterium
GGATCAGGCCCGCCACGCCACCCGCGTGCTTAGGTTATCGGTCGGCGACCGCCTCCAACTCATCGACGGCAAGGGAACCACCGCGCAAGCTATCCTCACCGCGAACGATCCGTCTACAACTTGCAAGATCGAGTCGATCCATCACGTCCCCGCCCCGAGCCCACGCATCGAGCTCGCCACCGCGATCCCCAAGGGCCCGCGAGCCGACAGCATGATCAACGACCTCGCCCAGCTCGGCACCGATCGTCTCATCCCGCTGATCACCACGCGCAGCGTCGTCGTCCCGCGCGACACGAAGCTCGACCGCTTCGCCAAGGCCGCCGCCGAGGCAGGCAAGCAGTCCGGCAACACACACTTCATGCAGATCGATCCCGCGACCGCGTTCGATGATACGATCGACTGTGCTGCCGACCTCAAACTCATCGCCGACCCCAATGCCCAGCCGCTGGTCGACATAGCACAGCAACTTACCGCCGCGAAAATCGTCCGCATCCTCATCGGCCCCGAGGGCGGCCTTACGGATCAGGAACACGCCGCCGCGATCCAAGCGGGCTTCACGCCTTGGCGATACAGCCCGAATGTGCTGCGCATCGAGACCGCGGCCATCGCAGCAGTGGCGATCCTCCGCGCCCAAGCGTAAGGTGTGCCCATGGAACGACCACAAGTTAAAGCCCCCGATATCAGCGAAAAAGGTGCCAACGGCCAGTCCACCGACGATCGGCTGTTCATGCAGCTCCTCGCCTTCGACGACTGCCCCGATCCGATCGAGCTGATCGATGCCGCTAAGCAGCACAGCCTAAACGCGACCGTCTATGAAGACGTCAACGATCCGACCGCCGCCGCGATGCTGACGTGGACTAAGGACGAGAGCGATTTCGTCACGAAGGTCCGACCAGCGGTGCAGTCGCTCGACACCGCGGTGCTCAACCCGCTCTACACCATGCTCGGCCGAACCTACTCGCTCGGCTACGAGCCCGACCTCGACGAAGCACTCGTCGATCGCCCGATCCGACACGCCTCCAACGCCGACTGGCCCTGGGCGGTGTGGTACCCGCTGCGTCGTAAAGGCGAGTTCAGCCGACTCGAACGCGAAGCACAGATGGCTATCCTCAAAGAGCATGGCATCATCGGCATGGGATTCGGCGCAGGCGACTTCGCACACGACATCCGGCTCGCCTCCCACGGCCTCGACGCCAACGACAACGACTTCACCATCGGCCTCGTCGGCAAAGAACTCGCGCCGCTGAGCATCCTCGTCCAAACGATGCGTAAAACCCAGCAGACCGCGCTGTACATCGAACGCCTCGGCCCCTTCTTCGTCGGCCACGCAGTTTGGCGTAGTACGGACTGATTTTGAACCGCCAAGGCGCCAAGGAAGGCAATTTCCGGAGTTATTTATGCAAGAGCCTGATCAAGTTTTAGACGCGATTGCCCACTCCGTAATAGGTGCGGCAATAGAAGTGCATCGAGAGCTTGGTCCTGGGTTCTTAGAATCTACTTATGCCAAAGCATTGGCAATTGAGCTCTCGCATCGAGATATCAAGTTTGTCCAAGAGGCCGCGATCCAACTTGCTTACAAAGGAAAATTAATCGGTGAGGGCCGGCTCGATTTGCTGGTCGAAGATCGATTAATCGTTGAGCTCAAAGCCGCCGAAAGAATTGCCCCTATCCATCATGCCCAAGTTGTGTCTTACCTGAAAGCCACAGGCAAAACAATTGGTTTACTAATCAATTTCAATGTCGAAGTGCTTCGTGATGGCATCAAGCGTATTATTCTGTCCTGACTTCCTTGGCGTTCTTAGCGCCTTGGCGGTTCAAAAAGATACAACCAATCAGCTTACCTATGACAACAACCATCACCCAACGTTACGCCGCCGCCAAAGCCTCCCTCGACGCGATCGAGCAGAGCCATGTCCTGAAGTTCTATGACGAGCTCGACGAGGCGCAGCAGAACAACTTGCTCGCTGAGATCGAGGGCGTTGACTGGCCCGAGGTCGCGACGCTTGTGCAGAGCCACGTGCTGAACAAACCCGAGTTCGCGGTGCCCGATTCGATCGAGCCCGTGCCTTGGTACCCGTACGAGGAAACACAAGACCTCCGTGCGAAGTACATCGAGGCCAAGCGTGTTGGCGAGAAACTCATCAAAGAAAGCAAGGTCGCTGCCTTCACAGTCGCTGGCGGGCAAGGCTCCCGCCTCGGTTGGGATGCGCCTAAAGGCACGTTCCCCGCGACGCCGATCCGCAAGCTGCCGCTATTCGCCTGCTTCGCTGAGTACATTCACAACATCCAGAACCGCTTCGATGTCACCATCCCTTGGTACGTGATGACAAGCCCGCTGAACCACGCGGATACCGTCGCGTTTTTCAATAAAAACAAGTTCTTTGGCCTCGACGAAAAGAACCTCATGTTCTTCCCCCAGGCCATGTTCCCCGCGCTAGATATAAACACCGGCAAGGTCCTTCTCGCCGCCAAAGACGCCATCGCCTTATCGCCCAACGGCCATGGCGGATCACTTAAAGCGCTCTACACCTCCGGCGCGTTGGCCGACATGCACCAGCGCGGCATCACGCAGTTGTCCTATACCCAAGTCGACAACCCCAACGTCCGGATGATCGACCCGCTGTTCTTGGGACTTCACGAACTGGATAAGGCCGAGATGTCTTCCAAGATGCTGCCCAAGGCCTACCCCAAAGAAAAGCTTGGTGTCCAGTGCAAAGTCAACGGCAAAGTCTCCGTCATTGAATACACCAACCTCCCGGATGAACTGGCTGAACAACGCGATGCCGACGGCGAACTCGTCTTCAAATGCGGCAACACCGCGACGCATGCCATCCGCATCGATTTCATCGAAAAACTCAACACCCGCCCAACCGAGACAGGCACCGGCGGGTTCGCGCTGCCTTGGAACCGCGCGGAGAAAAAGGTCGCTTGCATCGACATGGAGACCGCTGAACCGATCAAGCCTGAGTCGCCTAACGCGATCAAGCTCGAAACGTTCGTGTTCGACGCACTGCCGTTGGCGGATGAGTCGATCGTCTACGAAACCGACCGCATCGATGAGTTCGCGCCGATCAAAAATGCCGATACGCCGGAGGGCGAGGCGCCTGCGAACGATAGTGCCGAGTCGAGCAAGCACCTACAAACCGAACGCGCTGCCCGCTGGCTCGAAGCCAACCGCGTCAAGGTCCCGCGCAAAGAGGATGGCACCATCGACGCCGTGATCGAGATCCCGCAGATCGTTGCGATCTATCCGGAAGACTTAAAGGGTAAAAAGCTGCCAAGCCAGATCGAGCCGGGGGCGGAAGTGTTGCTGTAGTTCGGTTTTTTTAACCGCAAAGGCGCAGAGGTGCTAAGGAAGGCAGCTAAAGCGTCAACCAAAGTTGGATGATCTGCATTGCTATCACGGCAATTGGTATCAATATTGGAATTCCTATTGAAACGACGAATTTAGTGGTTGTTGAGATAGAATCGTTGTTCCACAGTACTGCACCGAGTGCAATAGCAAGTACAACTGCAAAGATTCCTGAATATAGCAAAAGCATCGTTTTTGCCTTTCTTTACGTCTCTGTGCCTTTGCGGTTGAAAAATCTAGTCCCACTTTTTGACTTCATCCGCTGGGTACTTCACCGCGTTCTTTTTCATCTTTTCTGCGTAAGCCGAGCAGACGTCGATGTCTAACGCGTTGGCCAGTGACAGTGTATACGCCAGCACATCGCTGAGTTCTTCGCGCACTTGCTGCATGCGTTCCTGATCGGCTTTGACATCTTCTACAGATTCGACGCCGACCCATTGGAA
>JBGCDC010000213.1:0-6796 GCA_045105055.1 Phycisphaeraceae bacterium
CATGTCCTCGTTTCATCGCAATGAAAAATCAAAATACAAATACAACTTGCCGCTGATGCGCAACGGCAAGGTGATCGAGTGGGAACCCGACCAGCACGTGTTCACTAAAAACGCGACCAACGAAGCCACGCGTTTCATTACTGAAAATAAAGACAAGCCGCTCTTCGTGTACGTCCCCCACGCGATGCCGCACATCCCGATTTATGCTTCCCAAGAATTTGAAGGCACGAGCAAACGCGGGCTCTACGGCGACGTCATCGAAGAGATCGACTGGTCCGTCGGCCAAGTCATCGCGACGCTCAAAAAGCACGGCCTCGACGAAAACACGATCGTCATGTTCGCGACCGACAACGGGCCTTGGAGACGATTTAACCAGTACGGCGGATCGTCCGGCCCGCTACGTGGCGCGAAGGGACAGAACTGGGAAGGCGGACAGCGCGTGCCATGCATCGTTCGCTGGCCGGGCAATATCCCGGCGGGCAGCGTCTGTACTGAGCTGACACGATCGATCGACATCCTGCCGACACTCGCAGAGATGACCGGCGGCACGCTCTCCGACAAAAAGATCGACGGCGGCTCGATCGCAGGACTACTGACAGGCAAAGAAGGCGCGACCTCTGCGAGCGACACGTTCCTCTACTACACCGCGCGTGGCGATCTCGCGGGCATACGCAAGGGCCCATGGAAGCTGCTCTTTGCCGGATCTGAAGCCAAGGGCGGCCCGTTTCTCTTTCATCTCGAAGTGGATATTTCTGAGGAGTGGGACCAAGCCAAGAAGAAGCCTGAGATGGTGACAGAACTCAAAGCACTCGCCATCGAATTGGATGCAGAGATCACCGCCAACGCTCGCCCGACGCGTACTGTTGAAGAGATGCTTTGGGAGTGGCCGAACAAGCGGTTCCCCGACCCCAACCCGAACCAGCAAGGTGCGGGCTGGAAGGACTGAGACAAAGTGGAAACCGTTACGGGAACAGGCATTTTGCCTATTGACGGGTCGAAGACCTGATGTCATTTTTTTGTTCGGCTACGCCGATCGACAGGCAGGAATGCCTGCCCCTGATGTTCGTCCCGATGCTCTAAACGCACTTACGACAATGGCGTGCGATAGCCGAAGAATAGTAAAGAATTAGTCACACCCGAATAAGCCCTGTACTGAGAATCGTATGTTGAAACGTATCCTGAGCATTGCTGTTGTTTTTGCCTTGTTGTTTGCTGGGCCTGCGATAGCGAATGACGCGACCCCGCCGGACCTCACTGCGGGTGGTCAACGGGCAGAAAACGCGAAGCACGATTGGAACCTCGGCGCGACCGGCGCACGCGGTTGGATCCACAGCTACAAGATGCACACGACCGAGGCTCGGCAGATCCTCGTGACCAAGGTCGCTGAAGATTCGCCAGCGGATGGCAAGCTGCGTGTCGGCGATGTCATCGTCGGGATCAACGGCGAGCTCTTCGACAGCGACGCCCGTGCCGCGTTTAGCAAAGCACTGACACAAGCAGAAACCAAGGCGGGCAAGGGGCTGCTTCGTCTTCGCGTTTGGCGAGAGAAAAGTAAAATTGGGACCGTCGTCATTAAGCTTCCCGTGCTCGGCAGCTACAGCGCAACGGCTCCTTTTGACTGCGACAAATCATCGCTCGTCATCGATCTCGGTTGCAAAGCGCTAGCAGACAACATGCAGCGAAAAGACTATCGCCCCAATCCGATCGTCCGCAGCCTTAATGCGTTATCGCTGCTTGCCAGTGGCGACAAGCAGTACATGCCGCTGATCAAACGCGAAGTACAATGGGCCGCTGACCTCGATTCCACCAGCTTTCAGACTTGGTACTACGGCTACACCATGATGCTGGTCTCGGAGTACATCCTCGAGACCGGCGACGTGTCCGTGATGCCCGGGCTCGAACGCCAAGTGAAAAAAGCCGTCGAAGGCCAAAGCGCCGTCGGCTCATGGGGTCACCGTTTTGCCAATGACAAGGGACAACTGCTGGGCTACGGCATGATGCACGCCCCGGGTGTGCCCTTGACGATTTCAATGGTCCTAGCCAAAGAAGCGGGCGCGAAGCACCAAGACCTCGACCTCGCCATCGAGCGAAGCCTCACCATGATCCGCTTCTACGTCAACAAGGGATCGATCCCCTACGGCGATCACGCAGCATGGATCCAAAACCACGACGACAACGGCAAGAACGGCATGGCCGCGGTTCTCTTCAATCTGCTTGGCGATAAAGAAGCCGCTGAATACTTCTCCCGTATGGCGGTCGCTTGCTACGGTGACGAACGCGACACCGGCCACACCGGCAACTTCCTCAATATCCTCTGGGCACTGCCCTCCGTCGCACAGTCCGGCCCGCACGCAACGGGCGTCTGGATGGAAGAGTTCGGCGCACGCTACCTCGACATGGCCCGCCAACACGACGGCACCTTCATCCACCAGGGCCCGGCCCAAACCAAAAACGACAGCTACCGCAACTGGGACTCGACCGGCGGGCACCTGCTCGCATTGACGATCCCGCGCAATAAGCTGCGGATGACCTCGCTTAAGAACCAGTCCGCACCGTGGATCGAACGCAAGACCGCGTTGTCGCTGATCGAGGACGGCCGGGGCTGGAACAATATCGACCGCAAGGGTTATTACCAGCAGTTCACAACCGACCAACTCGTTAGCAAACTCACGAGCTGGTCGCCGGTCGTGCGAGATCGCGCAGCAACCGTGCTCCGAGACAAGTCCAACGCGCAGACGCTAAACAAGCTCATCGCGATGCTCGGCTCGTCTGACGAAAGTACGCGATACGGCGCATGCCTCGGCATCAGCCGACTCAAGGGCGATCGCTCCGCCGCGGTACCGAAACTGATGGAGCTATTTGAGAGTAAAGACCTCTGGACGCGCGTCAGCGCCGCACAGGCCTTGGCAGGCGTTGGCGATCAGGCACGCGTCGCCGCGCCGATGCTGCTCACCCGCATGGCCAAGCCCGACCTCATCGGCGACCCGCGCGGTATGGAACAACGCTACCTCACCAAGGCTCTCTTTGCCCAGCGAGGCGGACTGCTCGGCCAATCCGTCGAAGGCATCGACCGCGACCAACTCATGGAAGCGGTCCGCGTCGGCTTAAAGAACCAGGACGGCCGAGCACGCGGCGCGATCGCCAGCGTCTACCAAAACCTCAGCTTCGACGAGATCCGACCCCTGCTACCCGCGATCCTAGACGCCATCGAAGAACGCCCCCCCAGCGGCATTATGTTCGCCGACGGCATCCGCATGGCCGGCCTCGACCTGCTCTCTAAGCATCATGTCGAACAAGGCATGGACCTACTCATCTGGTACGCCCAGTACCAAAAACCCCACGCCAGCCAGATCCGCGTGCCAGTCATCATGTCGATGCTCGAGCGCTACGGCGCACAAGCCCAGCCCAAGACCGAAGCCCTCCAAGCACTGTCCGACCACTTCGACGCCGGCGAAGAAGGCTTCCCGCTAAGGCTAAGCAAAGGCAAGGCACAGAACGTCCGCGACACGATCGAAAAGATCCGTCAATCGACGGACCGCCCCGAGCTGATCAAGATTTCAAACATCAACTGATCGCAGGCTCGCGATTGATGCCACGAATCAAATTGCAAGACACCACTAGTCTAGCCTAACCGGTTGCCGACTAGTTGGTATTTCATGTTCATTTCGACCTTTTGCATGTTTACCGCGCAACATCTTGTCGGTACCGGGGAACTACTTCTATAGGGGGCCTCTCCCCGCCCGGATAAGCTATGTCGCAGCGCTACCTCAACACGGATCAGGCCAGGCAACTCGCTCAGCATTGGGCGCGGACCGAGCCGATCGTGCGGATCTACATCGCCTCGGCCATCGGCCAGAGCCACCTGATCGACGATATCGTCCAGGAAGTCGCGACCATCGTCACCGAGAAGTTTGAAGACTACGACCCCGAGTTCGAGTTCTCCCGCTGGGCGATCGGTATCGCCAAGAACCGCATCGCCAAGAGTATCCGTACCAAGATGCGCGATCGGCACGTGTTCTCCAGCGAGATGATCAGCGAGTTGGCGGGCGTCGTGTCTGAACTTCAACCCGAGTCAGACAGCCGCAAAGCCGCGTTGAAGGATTGCCTCGATGGACTCAAGGGCCGCAGCCGACGCATCATCGAGATGCGCTACCAGTGGGGCAAGCAGGTCCAAAAGATCGCGGAAGAATTGGGCATGAGCCGCGTCGCGGTGTCGGCCGTCCTGCTGCGTGGGCGCAAGGCCCTGGGCGACTGCATCGAAGCGCGTGTGAAGCGGGAGGACCAGTCCTCATGAACAACCCGTTTGAAATGACCGCCGCCTACTTCGAAGGCAAGCTCAACGCGACGCAAGTCGCCGAGTTGGAAGCGTACCTGCGTGAAGACTCAGAGCGAGCAAAAGCATTCGTGCGGCAGGCGATTCTCGACAGCCACCTCGCCGAGCTATTACGCGAACGCAACGTCCAAGATGTCACGGCGGACCTGTCAGGCGACTCGCATTTCGGCGTGCTGCTTGATCCCCCCGCTGTTTCGAAAGCCGCCGCCCGTAACGACGAACTCCCGCCGATCCATATTGCTTCGTCCGATGCACTCACCAAGCAGCAGTACCTCTCGGCCCTGAGCCACGTCGCGAAGCACACCTTCACGCCCAAGCGGATCGCCCTCTTCGCGACCGCCGCAGCGCTGATGCTCGGCGTCGTGTTAGCGATCGTGTTGATGACCGGCCCCGATGCAGGCGACCCGATCGCCGAGCAGCCCGGCACGGGTTTTGAACAACCCGCCCCCCTACCCGAGATCGAAACCCGCCCCACCGTCGCCACCCTGACCGCCGAGCGTGACGCGGTATGGGCCCAAAAGCCGGGCGGTGACCACCGCCCTGGTGCCTTGCGCCTTGGCGACCAGTTCAAAGCAGGCGACCGCCTCACCCTCACCGCCGGCTTCGCCGAGATCACGACCAACCGCGGCGCGGTCGCCATCCTCCAAGCACCCGCGACCATCGAATTACTCGACAACAACGCGATTCGTCTGCACGTCGGCAAGCTCGTGGGCCTCTGCGAAATCGACTCCTCCAAAGGCTTTGTCGTCAAGACCGATCTCGCCGACATCACCGACATTGGTACCGAGTTCGGCGTGGACGTGTCGGGTGCCGGCTTGACCCGTCTGCATGTCTTCCGTGGAGAAGTCAGTGTCGCGGTCAAAGATCAGCAGGGCCAGGTTGGTGAAGCCGTGTCATTGCTCATCGGGCAGGCGGTCAACATCAGCGCTGACGCAGGCCTGTTTGCCGTGGCGTTGGATGCCGATCGATTCGCCGCTCAGCGCGGCTACAAGCTCGCCGGCCAGATCAAAGAGTCGTTTGAGCAAAGCTTATCCCTCACCCCAGGCGACACCGAAAGCAGAGACTTTATGCTGCTGGTGCCCGAGCGCAAATCGGTTCGCCTGGAGCAGTCGCTGCAAGTCTACATGCCTACGGACACCCCCAGCCCGAATCATCAGCACGCTCAGAAGACCCTTGACACCGACACCCGCGTGGACAGCTACCTCATCCACTTCGACTCGGCTGAGTCAAGTGATGGAAGCGAGATCCTCACGCTGCGGGGCGAGGTCCGCTTCGATCGTCCGATCCTTGGCTTGATCCTAGACAGCAACCAGTTGCATGACACCTCAGCCCTACTGGGCGGCGCTGGCGTGCAATACGCTAGCCCCGCCGCTCAGGTGGGCACCGAGAACTGGGGAGACCAAGTCACGATCAGCCCGGATGGCAAGACGCTGCGGCTGGCGCTGAGCGCGAAACTCGCATCCGAATTGGGCATCGACCAGGTCCGCGTGCTTGTTCACGCCGAGTAATCACAGGAGTACCCCATGCGTAAAGCCTTTACCCTCATCGAACTGCTGGTCGTCATTTCAATCATCGCGCTGCTCATCGCGATCCTCCTGCCGGCGTTGGGGGCCGCGCAGAAATCCGCAATCAACACCCAATGCCTCTCGCAGACCCGCTCTCTCGGGCAGGCAACCTTTGCCTATCTGGTGGATAACAAGGGCCAAATCCCTCAGCGGATCAACAGCAACGCCAATTTCTTACCTCAGCGCATGGCGAGTGGTGGTTTTGACCTCAACCGCGACTTCTTCGGCGAGTACATGCCCATCACGGTCACCGACATTGCGGGGACGAAGGACCGACAGGGTGACGACGTGCTCTTCTGCCCCGGCGCGATGTACGACACCCGCAATCCGAACGTGGCTAACTATGAGTACCAGTACATCACGTACCAGTACTTCGCCATCCCCAAGGGCAACGTGTTCTGGACCTTTGAAAAAGACGGGCAACTGTTCCAGCCCGACCCGACCAAACCCGACTCGATCGAGCTAAGTAGCTATCCGCTCTGGGGCGACCTTTGTGTCGTTTCGGGCGGGAGCGTCTACATCGGACACGACGCGGCCAACACCTCCGAACCGCCCAGCGGGATGAACGCGGCCTACGGCGACGGCTCAGCATCTTGGACCCCATGGGCCGAGTGCGACACCTACTTCCAACGCGGAACTCAAGACTACATCTGGAGCGAACAAAATAGTTAGACCCGATTGGCCGCCGTGTGGGTGGCCTGTAATAGACAGACGGCGGGTGTTCCGCCGTGAACCGATGGATCGATTGTTTTTTATCACACTTTCTCTTAAGGAGATTAAGACCATGCTGAAACACGCAACACAATTCACTTCACTGAACCTCTTGGGCGCGATCGCGCCGATGGCGCCGAATCAGGCGAACGCGGACATCCTCGCGTCTTGGGATACTTGGACGGAT
>JBGCDC010000214.1:0-7918 GCA_045105055.1 Phycisphaeraceae bacterium
ACAACCAAGTCGCGGTAGACGCCGCCGATTTGGCCGTTGTGGATGACTTGCATGCCGTTTGCTGCGTTGATTTGGCGGTTGAGTTCTTCGGTGGTGTATTCGTAGCCGTGGTACACCGCGTCGCTTGATGCGCCGAACTGCCAGGCGGGCGTGACGCAGATGAAGTGGCCGCCGGGCTTGAGGACTCGGCTGATTTCGTTGAGCACACCGATGGGGTTGTTGAGGTGTTCGATGACGTCGAAGAGCGAGACGCACGCGGCGGTGTCGCTTTCAAACGGGATCGCATCGCCTCGGCCGACCTTGAACTCGGGGGCGACTTTTCCTTCGGGGTAGGTTTGTTTCGCACACATGTCGGTGGCTTGTGCGACGCCTTCGGGTTCGGGGTCGATGCCAAAGACTTTGCAACCTTCGAGCGCGAAGAGGTGGGTGAACAGGCCGTCGCCTGAGCCGATGTCCAGGACGTGTCCGCCGGTGCCGTCGGGTTCTTGTGTGAACTTGGCGACGAGTTGTGCGAGGTGGTGGGCGCGTTGTCGGAAGGCTTCGTGTCCTTGGTAGCCTTCCCAGCAGAGCGCGCCGCGTTGGTCGTACTTCTCGAAGGGCATCTGTCCGGAGTGGAAGAAGGCGTTCCAGAGCAGGCCTTGGCCGGCGTGTGCTTCGCGGATGTGGTCGAGGTCGGGCGCGACCCAGTCAAAGCCGAATTCGTTTAGGAATGCTGCCGTGTCGTCGTCATCGAGCGATGGGCTGAAGGTATCGACGACGCCGGCTTGCGGCGCGGCGAGGACGCGGCGGACGGAACGCCGGACGGCGAGGCCAAGGCCGATCATACCGAGTTGGCCGAGTTGTTCGAGGATCTGAGCACCGTTGACTTCGTCAAAGGTGTCGGCTTGGATCACGGCAATGCCGCCGGCGATGGTGTCGCATTCTTCGGGGAAGCGGTAGGCCTTTCCGTCGACGCCTTTGCCGACGTGGTGGAAGCCTTTGGGGTGGATGACGTTTTCGCCGAGGGAGAAGACGTGGCCTGAGGGCAGGAATCGCTTGGCACCGACCATAGCGACGCCGGGCGTGTTGGTGATGAACCACGCGAGTCGTTCGCGCCAGTCGGCGGGCTCAGGGTCGGGGGTTTGCGCACCTCGCACAACGACTAGGCCGTCGGTGTCGCGGTCGATTTGCCAGCGGGTGGCAGGCTCGGCGGCGGCTTGGTTTGCGGGGACGGGCTGAACGGCGATCGAATCGATGTTAGACATATCTAGAGAATCGACGGCATCCGTCACTGGACGTTAATTTGACCGATAACCGATGAAAAAGGTGGTGCGCGGCAAGCAGCGTCGCTTCATTTTTTGGAAACTTCTATCGATGCCTGAACCACGCTTATCTATTTTAATACCCAACTTCAATAACGGGCCCACGTCGTCGAAGGACGGCAAGACCGATCTGATTCGCGATCTGCTGCAGTCGTTGTGGGACACGCTTTGCGACGACCCGACGCCCTTGGAGATCATCGCGTTTGATGATGGGTCGACGGATGAGTCGTTGCAGACACTGCGCGACTGGTCGAAGAAGACCTGGCGCGGGGGTGAGCCGTTCCTCACATTGATGGAGGACGAGCACTGCGGCGTGCTGTCCATCACCGCAAACAAGCTGGTCCGCGCGAGCAAGGGCGAGCTACTTGCCAGGCTCGACGGCGACATCGTGATCCATACGAAGCACTGGGCAGAACGGCTTTGCGAAGCATTTGATACCGGGCCAAAGGACCTTGCGGTGATCGGCCCGAAGCAGCTCTCGCCCGACGGCAAGGTGCATTCGATGGGCGATTTCGTGCTGCACCCCAAGGGGTATCACCACGTCTGCGCGGGGCTATCTAGCGAGATGGTGACCCGTGCGATCGAGGTCGATCACGTGATGGGCTGTTTCTATTGCTGCACGAGGAAGCTCTACGACGAGCTTGATGGCTACGACGAAGACTACATGCGCGGACAGACCGTGGACTTCGGGATGCGATCTCGCTTGGCGGGCTACCGCTGCTGGGCGATCCCGACGATCACGTTCACGCACCGGCATACCTTGCGGAAAGACCGCGCGACGAACGCGGACAGCGACACGGGAATCGACAACTCTCGGCAGGTGTTCCGCGACAAGTGGGGCTTTGATCGGATCGCACCGGACTTAGATGTAGCTCGGGAGCGATACGCGAACACCCCGTTGCTGTGGAACGCGCAGGTATTTGGCGTGCCTGCCGGTGTGGACAGCGTGCCTGCCAGCGCGATGCCTAGCAGTTTTGAAGCGAGTGAATGGGTGCGGTTCAACAGTGACCAAGCGTTTCAGCAATGGGTGATGTTTAAGGTGAATTCGGTGATGCAGATGATCGACCAGGGGTTTGCGCCCAAGGATCGGCCGGTTGTTGTGGCGGACTGTGGCTCGGGGATCATGGTGCAGATTCTCGCAACGCGCGGCGTCGAAGCGATCGGCATCGAGCGCGAGCTGGGGCATATTCAAGTGGCGGATGAGTTCGTCAAGCACCACATCACGCGAACGGGCTATCCCGGAAAGGCTCCGCGGTTTATCCATCAGACGGCGCTACGCGAACTGCCGTTAGGTGATGGCGAAGCAGGATTGGTGGGCATCTTTGATCGGATGGAGGCGCATGATAATCCTGTGTCGCTGCTGCACGAGGCCAAGCGGGTCGTGGGCGAGGATGGCGCGGTGCTGGCGATTAGTAAGTGTCCGCCGGTGACGCATGAGCAGCCGATGCACCCGTATCGTCCGCCGATGCCGATGCAGATGGCGAACATGATCAAGGCCGCGACGAATTGGAAAACAATGATGGAGGTCCAGCAGAAGACGCCGGGCGTGCCGATGGTGGTGCTGGCGACTGATCGGCCTGGACCTGAGGTGCCGCCGAAGCAGGATCAGGCACCGATGAGTTTGCAGCCAGCAACGACCGGATAACCAAGTGCTTAACGGATCTTGGCCAAATGGGCTTGCCTTCGTTGATGCGGGATCCAATAGTTCAGTGATAGAATGAACTTGCCCGATGGATAAGGGTGTGCGCATCGGCCCCGCTTGGCGTCCGTCAAGTAGAGGAAGCGTGCCGGGGCGATCAGTGACCGACGAAAGGGATTGTGATGGGCCTGACCCGACGACAAGCGATGATCATGGCAAGCATCGGCGCAATGACGCTGGCTGGCTGTACAAGTACCTCGCGTGCCACGCGCCACCCCCGCCCTGTCGCGGGCTGGCCCGGCTACCCCGCCAACCCCTCGGCAAGTCGCGGCTACCAGCAGGTCGCCCCGCCCTACCGCCAGCCCGTGCCTGTACCCGATTCGCAGGCCGACATCGCACGTATCGCACCGGGCATCGACGCGATCGGCCGATCCAACTGGACTCGTACCGGCCCAGTCCGGTCCAAAGTCAACGCGATGAACGGCATCAACAAACTCACCATCCACCACGAGGGATGGACCGCGGTCAACTTTACTAGCCAGTCCACCACCGCGGAACGCATCGAAAAGATCCGCAAGTACCACACCGGCGAGAAACGCTGGGGCGACATCGGCTACCACTACATCGTCGATCGTGCCGGCCGAGTCTGGGAAGGACGCCCCATCCAATACCAGGGCGCTCACGTCAGCCAGAACAACGAGAACAACGTCGGAATCCTCGTGCTCGGAAACTTCGAAAAGCAGTCACCGAGCAGCGCCCAGCTCAAAGCACTTTACAACACCGCTGGTGCACTAAAGACACAACACAAGATCAAGACTTCGCTCATCCGCTCGCACCGCGAGATCAACCCGACCACCTGCCCAGGCAAGAATCTGCAAAATCAGATGAGTGCCTTGCGTCGGCACGTGGGTTGAGGCAAGAATTAACTGAAACAAAGAGCCGTCCTCATGGGCGGCTTTTTTCATGGCAAGCGTTACAATAGTGGCATCATGGACGAAGCCAATACTAGCGCAGTGGATGAAGAAAACCTCGCCGAAGACTCGGGCCAATCGGTCGAGGATGTCGCTGTGGCTGAGGATGACGCCGCTGAGGAAGAAGTCGCCGAATCAACCGAAGAGCCCAAGGCTCCGATCGTGCTGCCAGAAGACTTGGATGCCCGGGTCGAGGCGGCGCTGATCACCAGCGAGCGTCCGATGACCGCGGCACGGGTTGCCGAGGCGCTTGGTGCTGCGGGCGCGGGCAAGGCCGTTGAAGAAGCGATCGACGCGCTCAACACTGAGTACGAACGCACCGGCCGGAGCTTCCGTATCGAGAAGGTCGCTGGGGCTTGGCGCGTCGTGACGTTGTCGAAATACGCGGATGTACTCGACGGCTTAAAACGTACTAAGCAAGACAACCGCCTCAGCGCAAGCCAACTCGAAACACTCGCGATCGTCGCGTACAAACAGCCAATCGTCAGAGCACAGATCGAAGCGATCCGTGGCTCGGCTAGCGGTGAAGTGCTGCGACTGTTGATGGATCGACACCTTGTGAAAGTGGTTGGACGTGCGGAGGAGATCGGTCGGCCGATGCTGTACGGTACGACGAAACAATTCCTCGAAGTGTTCGGCCTAGGCACACTCAAAGACCTCCCTGAAGCCGACGAACTCAAACCGATTTAAGCCATGAAGAATCTCCCTCTGATCAAACACGCTTTCGCCCTGCTACTCATCACTTCGATCCTCGTCGGCTGTAGCGGCTACGCGATCGAGGGCAGAGTCGTACGCGGCTCGACAGCTTCGATCCAGATCGTCGACAAGAACGACCTACGCTTGACCGAAGCGAACCCCACCGGCGGCGGCGCGGTGATCGAAGGCGTCCTCGAACCGGACACGCCAACCGAGCGGCAGTCACTAGGCCGAGTCGTAACCGACGGCCAAGGCTACTTCGCCATACCCGTCAACGCGATGGGCTCAGGCTTCCTCGAGTACGAAGCGATGCTTGTCGCAAGACGCGAGGGCCACCGGGGCACGATGCGAACAATCGACCTGCCCCGCTCACGCCAGCGCGTGCTGATCACGCTGCCATTAGGTCAGGACAACCTGCGCGTGCCCGAGGGTTTCTTGGATCAAACGCTGCGCGAGGCGAAGCCCTATCTAGAAGAGCGGCGCTAAGCGTCGCGACCGCCTGCCCGACTCATTTGCCATCTTTTATAGGTCCCCATCGTCCCGAGCCACTGCTCAGGCCGAGGTAACCTACAATCTGGGGTCCCGCAGAACGCGGATCACCCTATGGCTAAGCTGAAACAACCCGCTGCCGAGCCGGCCCCGAGCCGAGATGAGCAACCTGCGCAGACACCTGCGAAGGTCGAGCGTGTCGCTAAGCCAACCGCGCCCAAGCCTCGGCACGATGTCGGCCTCGCCTGGCTCGTGTTGCTAGGGCTATTAATCGTCGCATCACTGCCGCTACTGATCGATTTACAGACGCCGGGCGTGTGGACGGAAGCCGAATCGCGCAGTGTCGCGATCTCTTCCGAGACCATGCAGCGCCAAGCCCCGATCGCCGATGGCGAAACATCGCTTCAATCCTGGACACCGATCTATCAAGGCGAAAGCCGATGGGACCTGCCGCCGGGCACGACTTGGCTGCACCTCGTGACGTACTTCGGCGTGACGGCAGACTCACCCAGCGTCGACAACCCGATCGGCCCGCAATGGGTCAGTCGAGCGCGCCTCGGCTCGGTGTTGATGGCCTTGCTCTTGATCGCGGCGATCTTCTGGGCGGGCTACAGCATCGGCGGGCTCTCAACGGGCAGCATCAGCGCCATGGTCGCGATGACCATGCCCCTACTCCTAGGCTTTGGCCGACACGCCAACCCGAGCATCGCCGCGGCAGCATGGTCGGCGTTGTCCATCGCCGGCGCACTCTGGGCGATGCGCCCATTGCGCACCTCGCCCTCATTGATCCGCCAACTCGTCGGCTGGATGACCTGCGGCATCGGGCTGGGCATGGCCGCACTCACACTCGGGCCCATCGCTATCCCAGGCACGCTGCTTTGCACCATCGCCTTGGCGATGATCTGCCCGCGACGCATCGGCCACATCATGGGGCTCATCGCCTCCACCGTCTTGGCGGTACTCATCCTCATGCCCTGGGCGATGCACGTCCACGGCCACGACCCCGACGTCTATCAGCAATGGCTCAATCAACTCAAACCCGACTGGGCACAGGTCGGCTTCGGCCCGCTGATCAGCCGAGCGGGCTGGCGGTTGGGCCTCGCCGGGATGCTCAGTGGGCTCTGGCTGATCTGGCTCATCCCAGCACTGACCCAGCCCTTTAGCAGCTCCACCGGCAGCGCACGACGCAAGCTTTTACTTGGCTGGGGCTGGCTGGTCATGTCACTCCTGCTCGTTGCTTTTGCGCCCGGAGAAACGAAGCTGGCCGGGCTGCTCCTGATGACCGCGTCGGCAAGTGTTGCGATCGGGCTCACGGTTCAGCAATTTCACGATCTCTCTGCCGAGGGACGCCACGCGAGGTTCTGGCTCGTCGGCCGATGGGTGACCTGCGGGAGCATGATCGCGCTTGCGATCGCCCTGCCCCTGCTCGGCTACCTGCTCAGCCATCAGCCCGACACGGTGCAGTGGCTGCCCGATGCCGAGCGGTCGCTCTTCGCGAAGATGCATTGGAGTTTTTACGCGGGGACCGCCGTCGCCCTGCTGCTCGCATCGATCCTTGCGACGCGATTCGCGATCCACAACCACCCCGGCCGAACCTGCGCGAGCCTCGCGATCTGGCTGCTCATTTTTCTCGGCCTTGCCGCGATCCCGATGTCACGCAGCGAGCACCTCAACACGACCTACGATCCCCCCGCGGCCGAGCTGCACAGCACGACGTTCTAAGCCATGACCACCCCACAGCGCATCATCGACGCCAACGCCAACCGGGTCCGCGAAGCCCTGCGCGTGCTCGAAGAGGCCGCGCGATTCATCGTGCAAGACCCCGCGCTCTCGCAAACGCTTAAGCAGATGCGACACGATTTTTCGCAGGCCCTGCCCAACACACTCGAGCTCATCGCCCACCGCGATACGCCCGGCGACGTCGGCACCTCGATCACGACCGCCGCTGAGCAAACCCGAAGCGATCTGCCTCGCGTGATCGCCGCAGCGGGCAGCCGACTGTCCGAAGCGCTCCGCGCGATCGAAGAGTACAGCAAGCTCGCTGAGCTAAGCCCGGGCTTTCATCATTTGGCAAGCGTTGCAGAGACAGTGCGTTATCAAAGCTATGACGTAACCCAGCGGTTGATCTTTGCGGTCGGATCACGCCGAGCACCGCAGTGGCGGCTGTGCTTATTGCTGACGCAATCGCTATGCAAACTCCCTTGGCGGAATGTGCTTGAAGTCGCGATCGAACACGGAGCCGACTGCATCCAAGTCCGCGAAAAAGATATGGACGCTGGCCCCCTACTCGACCACATTGGTGAAGTCATCGACCTTGTCGCAAGCAGTGCCGACGTGATCGTCAACGACCGTCCGGACCTTGCCAAGCTCGCCGGCGCCGACGGCGTACACCTTGGCCAAAGCGATCTCGACCCCGACGACGCCCGCAAGATCGTCGGAAGCCAACTACTCATCGGCGTGAGCACTTCGAACCTAGATGAAGCCCAGGCCGCGCAAGCGAACGGTGCCGACTACTGCGGCGTTGGCCCGATGTTCCCAACCACCACCAAGCACAAACCCAACCTCGCAGGGCCAGCCTATCTCCGCGAGTACCTTCAAAACAACGGCCTACCGCACCTCGCCATCGGCGGGATCAATGCCAGTAACCTCAACGAACTTATCGAAGCTGGCGTCCAAGGCATCGCCATCAGCAGCGCGATCTGCGCCGCCGATGATCCGGGCCAAGTCACCGCAGGTTTGATTACAGCGATAAAAGCCTCGACCGCAGCTAAATGAATCCTCTCTTATCAGGGTGCCACACTACGTGCCGGTAGGCCGCTGTG
>JBGCDC010000215.1:0-16774 GCA_045105055.1 Phycisphaeraceae bacterium
TTTGTGTTGCTCTAGTCGCGTTTGGCCTGCTTCGCGCGTTTGGCTCGAGAGCGCATCATCGATGACGAGGTAGACAACGCGTCCGCCGGAGCCCGTAAACGCGAAGCCTTGTTTGGAGCAGCCGCTGAGCACAGGCCCCGCTAAAGCGAGGCCTGCCAGGAGGACGACTAGGCAGCGCACCAAGAGTAGTAACAGCTTTTCGATTTGCAGACGCTTGCGTTGTTTTTGGTACGCCTCAATGAGGAACCGCATCGCACCCCACGCCTCAGGCTTACGCCGGAACCGACTCATCAGGTGGATGATGATTGGGATCGAGACCGCTACCGCGCCGATCGCTGCGAGCAGCGGTGCGGTAAACAATCCAGCGACTTGTGCGATGCTCAGTGTGATGCGTCAACTCCCGTTCGAGTTTGGAACCGCCGATGAACGTGGATGAACGCGGATGAAAGACAAGGAAAAGATGGCTGAGCGCAACCACTAATCCCAAACAAGTCGATTTGCCTTGCACATCTGCGTTTATCTGCGTTCATCTGTGATTCCAAAATGTCTTAACTCCCCCGGCTGATCATGGACGTTCGTTTTGCGAGGAAGTGTGACAGCGGTGCACCAAGTGGCTCGCTAGTGTTGAGCAGCATGTGGTCGATCTGGAACTTCTGGCAGGTGCGTGCGACCGCGCGGTTGTGTTCTTCGACGACTTCTAAGTAAGCCTTGCGAATCGCGTGCGGGTCGAGCGGGAGTTTGCCTTCGCCTTCGAGGCCGCGGAACTCGCTGACATCGCGGAAAGGGAAAGTCAGCTCGGCCGGGTCCATGACTTGGATCACCAGTGCATCGTGTCCGCGATAGCGCAGCCGAGCGAGGCCACGCTCGATGTTGGCGATGTCATCGAACAGGTCGCTGATGATGACGACCAGTGCCTTGCGTTTGAGTTGGGCGAGGAGCTGATCGAACATGTTGCCAAGGTTGGTTCGGCCACCGATCGTCTCGCGAGTTGCTTTAGTGTCAGTAGGCTCGCCAACGAGCTGCGCCTCAACAAGTGCGGTAGTGATATCGCGCCAGTGGCTCTGATTGTTGCTTAGCCGAGTGGAGCGTTTCACCTCGTCCGCGAACACACCAAGGCCAACGCGGTCGGCTTGGTTCAAAGACAGCTGCGCGAGCGCAACAACCAGCGCACAGGCATGATCGATCTTTCGCCAGCCGGCCGGGGGCTTGCCTTTAAAGTCGCGGCCCGCGCCGCTGGGCGCGTTGCCTTGGTTCATCAATTCGCTCTTGGGCTTTTTGCTGAACTTGTTGCCTGAGGTGTAGTCCATCGATGCGCTGACATCGACGAGCACCATGAGGTCGAGGTTGGTCTCGCGGACGTACTGCTTGAGGTACAGCTTGTCCGTCTTTGCCATGACCTTCCAGTCGAGGAAGCGCGTGTCATCTCCGGGCACGTACTGGCGGTGCTGCGCAAACTCGACACTAAACCCCTGCATCGGCGAACGGTGCATCCCGGTCATCAAGCCATCAACGATCATCCGCGCACGTAGCTCCAACGACCCGACGCGCGCGAGCGTTTCGGGGTCGAGGTAAGACGTGAATGATGCAGTCGATGGGGGCATGTTTGTAACCGCAGATAAACGCGGATGAACACAGATACAAAGCAGATTCATATCCGCGTTTATCTGCTTTCATCCGCGGTTTCAAATTCTTAGTGCAGGACTGCTTCCGCTTGTGAATCACTTGTCGCATCAACCTTGATGTGGTCCATCAATTGCGTGACCAAGTCATCAGTCGTGACGCCATCGGCTTCGGCGGCGAAGTTGGTCAGGATGCGGTGGCGTAGGACGGGAAGCGTGACGGCTTGGATGTCTTCGGGTTCGACGTGGGTTCGGCCGTGCAGCAGTGCGTGGGCTTTGCCGGCGAGGATGAGGTTTTGGCTGGCGCGTGGGCCGGCACCCCATCGGAGGTAGTTGGCGAGGAAGTCGGGCCGAGGGTCGGCTTGGCCCTTGTCGGGGAAGCGTGTCGCGCGGACAAGACGTAGCGCATATTTCACCACATGATCGGCCACGGGGACATCACGGACGACGTCTTGGATCTGCAAGACTTTTTCGGCAGTGAGCACTTGCTCGATGGTCACCTTGTTGCGCGAGGTAGTTCGCTTGACGATTTCCAGTTCCTCGGCTTCGCTGGGGTAGCCGACCTTGATGTTGAACATGAAGCGGTCGAGCTGGGCCTCCGGCAGCGGGTAGGTGCCTTCTTGTTCGATGGGGTTTTGTGTCGCGAGGACGAAAAAGGGTTGGGGTAGCGCGTGGCGCATCCCACCGGCGGTGACGTAGTGCTCTTGCATGGCTTCGAGCAGCGCGGCCTGGGTCTTCGGCGGGGTTCGGTTGATCTCGGCGGCGAGGACGACGTTGGCGAAGATCGGGCCTTTGACGAATCGCATCTCGCGGTGGCCGGTGGTTTTGTTTTCTTCGATGACCTCGGTGCCGGTGATGTCGGAGGGCATCAAGTCGGGGGTGAATTGGATGCGGTTGAACTGCAGGCTTAGGGTTTGCGCGACGGTTGAGACGAGCAGTGTTTTAGCCAGGCCCGGGACGCCGACGAGGAGGCCGTGGCCCTTGGTGAAGAGGCAGATGAAGAGCTGCTCGATGACTTCGTCTTGGCCGACGACGATCTGCCCGACTTGGGCCTTAAGGCCTTGGGCTGCTTGGCTGACCTCTTGGACCAGGTCCATAGAAGCTTCGGGCGGAGTCAATTCAGACATGCAAAGACCTTTCGGGAAAGAACAAGCGGCGGTCGAGTATAGCTCTGCGGATGGTGGTTTGGTGGCACCTGCGCCACCTGTGCAAGGGTTGTCGGACTAAGATTGGTTTATGCCCGAGTTGCCCGAGGTCGCCTGTGTGTGTTTGTCGTTGGAGCGTCTGTTGGTGGGACGCTTGATCGAGGCGGTGCGCGTCAAACGAAGGGACATCATCACCGGGCCTGCGGATACCGCTGCGCTGCTGGTCGGGGACACCGTGTCGGCGGTGATCCGTCATGGCAAACAGCTCGCGATCGTAGGTAGCGGCGGCGGGTGCGTCTGCGTGCATCTGGGGATGTCGGGGCAGTTGTGTGTGATGGGGAACGAGCAAGCGGGCACCTCACCAAAGAAACGCTCGGCAGTCACTAACGGTTCGCTTTTGCTGAACGATCTGCCCGCTCACACGCATGTGCTTTGGCAGTTGACGGACGGCGTCGCGCTGCGGTTCACCGACCCGAGGCGTTTTGGCGGGCTGTGGACGTTCAGCGATAGCGAGAAGCTCGTGACAGAGCGTTGGTCGAAGCTAGGCCCCGATGCGCTGCGAATCACGCCAGGACAGTTGTCGCGTGGGTTGTCGGGCACGACACGGAGCCTAAAGGCAGCGTTACTGGATCAAAACCTCGTTGCGGGGCTGGGCAACATTTATGTCGATGAGCTGCTCTTCAACGCGAAGCTCCACCCGCTGCTGCCGGCCAACGCGCTGGACCCAGCACAGGTGCCTGGCCTAGTCCGGCGGATGAAGACGCTCCTGCACGGGGCGATCGAACGGGGCGGGTCGAGCCTGCGGGACTACGTCGATGGGGCCAACCAACGCGGCAGCCAGCAGGACCGTCACCGGGTCTATGGCCGATCAGGACTGCCTTGTAAGCGACGTGGTTGTGGCGGCGTGATCATGAGCGAGCAGGTTGCGGGGCGGACCACGGCCTGGTGCCCAAGCTGTCAGCGGAGGGCTTGATATCCCTGCTCGAAGTGGGGTTATCCCCTTTTGTTCCCAAGTCGCGGTGCCACGATCGCATCTGGAAGCAAGATCTGGGTGATTGATAGGTTACTAGAGAGAGATAGATATTCTTAATCTCTTCTCTCTCTAGTAAAGAGCTGTCGCTTTGTGGAGAAAACATGGGATTCATCACAAGTAGATAATAGATATGGAGTTAAAGAACTCCAGACGGTGTGACTAACTGACGGCTGACTGGCGCGGGCGCTCGGCGGGTGCTGCGAACTCGGTGATTCAGGCGTTAAGACAGGGGCTCTGGAGGCTTGGCCTGTCGGGCCCTTGGTCTTACTGCTCATCGAGCAGACACGTAGAGCGCGCTTGTGCACTTGTTTTCCACAGCGCTGCGCGGGGCCTTTGGTTGCTGAACGAAGATCGCGCCGGGTGCCACACTGCGTGCCGTTAGGCCGCTGTTTGAGAACCAGTGATAGCGTGTGGCGAGTCGTTCGGCACTAAGCGGCCTACGGCACGCGAAGTGGCACCCAAGGTACCGACGGAAAACGGGACGCTGCGCGTCTCCCGCTATACATACTGGCGTTGATTGTTTATGGACTCAGACCTGCTGCTGGATCTGTTCGTTGAGCTGTTGGACCTGAGCGGCGTAGGTGCTGTCGTTTTCAGATCGGCCGTCGACGGTTTTGATGGAGTGCATGACGGTGGTGTGGTCGCGTCCGCCAAAGTACCCACCGATTTCTTCGAGGGAGAAGCGTGTGTTCTTCCTGGCGAGCCACATACAGATCTGGCGGGGCTCGGTGATGGACTTGTGCCTACGGCGGGACTGGAGGTCTTGCAGCTTAACGTTGTAGAAGTTAGTGACCGCGTCGATGATCGCTTGCAAGGTGACCTGGTTGTTGCGCGGCGCAGGGGCTTCGGCGCCAAACATCTCGCGGACCAGGTCCATACCGATGGGCAGGTCCTGCAGCTTGGCGTGTGCGATGAGGTTGGTGATCGCGCCTTCAAGCTCGCGGGCGTTGGTATCCACTCGTGCAGCGATGAGCTCAAGGACTTCTTCGGGGACTTTAACGCCGCGGAGCTGGGCCTTGGCCTTAAGGATCGCGATACGGGTTTCGTAACAGGGCTTGCCGACCTGTGCGACGAGGCCCCAGTTGAACCGGCTGACGAGGCGATCTTCGAGCTTTGGGATCTCGTTGGGCGCGGCGTCTGAGCTCAGCACGATCTGTTTGTTGTGTTGATAGAGCTCGTTAAAGGTGTGGAAGAACTCTTCTTGGCTGCGCTCTTTGTCCGCGAGGAAGTGGATGTCGTCGATGACGAGCATGTCCACGTGGCGGTAACGCTTGTGGAACTCACTCATCTTGCCGCTACGTACGCACTCGAAGAACTGATTCATGAACGCGTCGCAGGACACGTAGAGAATCTGGTAATCGGGGTTCGCGTTGAGGATTTTCTGGCAGATGGCCTGCAAGAGGTGCGTCTTGCCTAGGCCGACGCCGCCATGGATGAACAGCGGGTTATATGCGGTGCCGGGCTGGTCGGCGACAGCAACTGCCGCGGCATAAGCCAAGCGGTTGTTAGGCCCGGAGATGAAGTTGTCGAACGAGTAGTCCGGCGAGAGGACCATCTGATCCGCATCGTAGTCACCAACCATGTAGTCGGGAACCGGGCGTGGGACCCCAGCAGTACTGGGCGTGCTGCCGCTGATCTGGGAGGGCTGCTTGATGGTGCGCGTTGATTCGCTCACGAATTTCACGCCGACGAGCGCACCGGTGGCGTGCTGGGCGGCCTCGTTGAACGGGTCGAGACACTTATTTTGCAGGTAATTCTGCTGCACATTGGTGGCGGTTTGGATTTCAAGCCAGCCCGAGTCCATACCGACGGGTTCAAGCTCTTCAAACCATTGCCGACAGATTGGTCCGTGGTTATCACGGAGGTACTCCATCAAACTTTGCCACTGCGCGCTGTCCAGTCGGGTCATCGCGGCTCCGAATATCGATCCACCATTTCAACCGCAGGGTAACGGATGGGCTTGTTGGGCTGGGGCTGCCTCGGTTAGCTAGGAACACCTGCGGCGTTGAAGTCATTAACGCAACGAGCAAACTAACGACTGCAATAGCGATGTGTCAACACAACCTCTCCACATTTCCTCGCTTGACAAGCAAGGACCCAAAGCGCCACGCACCGCTGCAATAAAATTGATGTATCGCGTGTTTCGCCTTCAACACAACGTCAGTTTATAAACACATTACACACATCGCTTGTCGTGTTGTTGTGGAATGCTTTGCTGCACAGGCAGTCGCTAGGCGTTGGCCTAAGTCAATTACCGATATCATCGCAAACCATGTCGTTACGCAAGAAAGTCATGCTGGTGTTGTTGGTTGCGGCGGTACTGCCAATGTTGGCGGTCCGCGCGGTGCAGGCGGTCTCTATTTATCGCCTGCAAGGCCAAGTTGCCGAGCAGATGCGAGAGCAACTCAACGATCAGGCCCAAGCAGACATGCAGCGCGCGGTCGAAGGCTACGCGAGCTCGCTGGATCAGGTCGGTCGGCTGGGCCAGTCGCTTTTGAAGAACCAAGCCAGCGAGGCTGAGTCCCGGCTTGTTGGTCCGGCGCCGCGCGAGCGCGCTTCGATGCCTAGCGTGCAGGAGTTTGCGGCGTTTGAGCAAAGTAGCGATGGGCCTTTCGCGATTAAGTCCAGCCTGCGCCACGCGGTAGTCACTGACGATGGTGAGCTTCAGCCTTTAAACATCAGTTACGACACGCAGGTCTACCTGTCGTTTGAAGATCAAGTCAGCAACGACTCCTGGCAGGACCTACAAAAACTCGCCAGCATGACCCAGGTCTATCGGGAGATCAACGACCAGGTTGGCCAGACGATCCTCTGGCAGTACACGACGCTCGACTCGGGCATGCACTTTTCATACCCAGCCAAGTCGGTGTTTCCCGAGGACTACAACCCGAAGGAACAAGAGTGGTACGAACGGGCGACCAAGGCCCGCGCCGCAGTGACGAGCCAGCCATATGTTGATGCGGCGACTGGTCAGTTGGTGATCACGTTTGCTCAGCCAGTCATGAGTCGAGGCAGGAAGTTGGCGGGTGTGACCGCGATCGACTTGCGTGTGAGTGAGCTGCTCAACCCGGAAGCGCTTAACACCGCTTGGGCGAGTGATGCAAATGTCATGGTCGTCGCGAGCTACCCGGCGCGTGACCGCCAACGGCTACGTCCACAGCAAGACAACCCGCGCGATCAACTACGCAACAACAGAGATCGTCCCGAACGCGGTGATAGGCAGGCGCGTCAAAACCGCTCCGAGCGCCCAAGCGAGAACACAGACCAAGTTGCCGATACGTCTTATCCGGCTGACGTTTACGTCGTGGCCGACATCATGCACGACCACGGCCTACACATGAATCAACAGTTGATTGAGACGGTCAACTTCGACAGTGCGGATGATCGGCAGTTGGTCACGGATGATTTAGCCTCGGGTAGTGCAGGTGTTCGTCGCGTCTTCATTGACGGGCAGGACCGCATGATCGCCTACGGCCGTATCGGTTCTGGCGACGAGGGGCGCCCCGTCTTTGCGATGATCATTGCGCCGACGAAAACGATTCAACAGCCAGCGGAGCAGGCGATTCGGCAGATCAACGAAGACTTGACCGCGTCACTGGTGACCACTGGCGGGATCCTCATCGTGTTGTTGCTGATTGTGCTTGCTTCCGCGGTGATGATGTCGTTCCGTTTGACTCGCCCGATTACCGAATTAGCCGACGCATCCAACCGCGTGGCGGGCGGAGACCTCAACGCACAGGTCAAAGTTGAGCGTAAAGATGAGCTGGGACAACTCGGCGATGCGTTTAACAAGATGGTCCCAGCGCTGCGTGATCGTATGAAGATCCGCGAGTCATTGGCTGTCGCGATGCAGGTCCAACAGAGCCTGCTGCCGCAGCACTCGCCAAAGCTCAAAGGCCTAGATATCGCTGGCCACAGCGAATACTGCGACGAGACCGGCGGCGACTACTACGACTTCATCCAGCTTGATCAGCTCGGGCCCGAAAGCCTCGCCATCGCGGTTGGCGATGTTACGGGGCACGGCATCGCCGCGGCATTGCTCATGGCTACCGGTCGAGCGCTCATCCGATCACACGCCAACACCACAGGCTCACTTGGCAACGTCTTCACCGCCGTTAACAAACAACTTTGTGACAGCGAGTTCACCGGCCGATTCATGACGGTTATGTACCTCATCGTCGAAAACCCCGGCGCGACCGACGGCTCTATTAAGCTTCGCTACCTGTCCGCAGGTCACGACCCTGTCGTGGTCTACCGCCCTGCCGATGACAACTTCTTCGAGCTCGAAGGCCACGACATCCCGCTGGGCATTGATCAAGACTGGCAATACAACGAACAGATCTCTGACGCGCTGCAACCCGGCGATGTCATGGTCGTCGGCACCGATGGCATCTGGGAATGCTTCAACACCGAAAACAAACAATTCGGCAAAGATCGCATGCGCGACACCATCCGCAAGTCCGCGAAAGCCAACGGCACCGCTGAAGACATCGCCAGCGCCATCAGCCAAGCCTGCAAAGACTGGCGAGGCAAACGTGAACAAAACGACGACATCACGTTGGTCGTGGTGAAGCTGACGTGATGCTTATGGATTGATTTTGAACTGTCCGACGAGTTGTTGGAGTGTTTCGGCCCTTTGGCTGAGCTCGGTCGCGGCTTGTGCGGCCTGGCTGGTGCCCTCGCTGGTCTCCCGGGTTACCGAAGCGATCTGTTCGATGTTGCGGGAGACTTCTTCACTCGCGGCGGATTGTTCTTCGGCTGCCGCGGCGATGGATTGAACCATAGATGATACGTCTTGCGCACTGGTCACGATCTGCCTAAGCGCATCGCCTGCTTGCTCTGCCTTCTCGACGCCGATGGTGACTTCCTCCGTGCCTGCATTCATTTTCTCAACGGCGGTGCCGGTCTCCGTCTGGATGGTTTGGATCGATCCGCCGATTTCTTCGGTGGCCTTGGTGGTACGATCCGCGAGCTTGCGGACCTCGTCGGCAACGACTGCGAAGCCCCGGCCATGCTCGCCAGCCCGGGCGGCTTCGATGGCGGCGTTCAAGGCAAGCAAGTTGGTCTGGTCTGCAATATCGTTGATCACGGTGATCACTGCGCCGATCTGCTCGCCGCGCTTGCCCAGCTCCTGAACAGAGTTGGCGGATGAGGAGACGGCGTCCTTAATGGTTCGCATGCCTGTGATCGTGTCCGAGACGATGTCCCCGCCCTCAGTGGCGATTCGGCCTGAATCGTTAGCAGAGCTTGCGGCGTCGGCACTCTTGCGAGCGACCTCGATTACAGAGGCAGACATCTCTTCAATCGCAGACGAAACCGCCGTGATTTGATGAGACTGCTCGCTCATGCCGCCTGCGATTTGCTCAGCTGATGCGGCGATCTGGGTCGATGCTGCCGCGACTTCGGACGAAGCGCTGGACACCTCGGCAATGACATCATGAACCCTGGCGACAAAAGCATTAAACCACTTACCCAGTTCACCGATCTCGTCTTTGCCGGTTGCTTCGACGCGTTGTGTGAGATCGCCCTCGCCTTGTGCGATATCTTTGATCCGGTTGCTGATCGTGTTGATCGGTTGGCAGATCAATCGGCTAATGAATAGACCGCTGCCGATGCTGACTGCCAGTACAGCCAGTAAGATCACGCCGATGCTAAGTCGTGCTTGCGAGGCAGCGGCACGTTTTTTCTCGGCGCTGGTTGCTAGTTCCTCAGCAAGGTGATCGTCCACTCGTTTAAGTTGATTGATCTTATTGGTAATCGTGTCGAACCAGAGGCTTGGATCGATGCCAAACCCACCTTCGGTAGGTTTGCTCAGTGCTAGCTGGCGCATCTCCAGCGTCTTGATCACCGATGGGTCTGTCAGGGCTCCATCTAAGAACACATTGGCTTGGTCGGAAGCGAACAGCCGGAACTCATTTAAGTAGACGTCTTGTTCTGATGCAAGGCGGACTACCTTGGCATAGTGCCCGGGGGCAAATGAATCTTTTGCAAAGGTGGCACTGAGCACTGCGCGTTCGATCCCCGCTCGTTCTTTTGATTTGAGGAAGCTGACATAGCTGATATTTTGGACGATGATTTCAGGATCTTTTATCTCGGTGCTGATCCCGCCGAGCATATCGAACATGATGGTATGCATATTCGTGTAATAGCCGATCGCGTTTGGCCCAGTTACTTGTTGGTTTGTTATTTGCTGACGCATGTCATCGAGACGATTCATCTCGGTGATGGCGTTGCTATAGGCTTGCTGGAAAGACGGTAAGCGATCGCTGGGATCGAAGGTTTGCATGAACGCAAGCAGCTCTTCACGTTTGGTGTTTGTCTCGCTGCGTTGCTTTTGAAGTTCGTTGACAAACTTCGTACCTTTGCTGCCAAGATAGACCGCGGTACATCCGCGTTCTTTCTGTGTTTCATGAACAAATGCACTTATTTTGATTGCTAAATCCGTCATCTCCACAACACCGCCCATCTCGTTTGCTGTGTTATGACTCGTCAGCAAAGCCTTGCCTCCGAGGAGGCAGATCGCAAGGGTGGGCAACGTTAATAAGACCAATAACTTCGAACGGATGCGCAAGGGGAGATCTCTTTTCTTCGCCCTCCCATCTCCTGGATGTGCTGCATCCGTCTCGTGTTATGTTAAGTATCGAACTTTTTTAGAATTAAGTTCAATTGACTTCACGTGTTTAGTTGAGTGATTCGGTTTGATAAAACAGGGCAATCGCGTCTGACTTTAAAACGGTTTATGTGACTGGGGACGAGTCCGCGAGCCCCGGGAATAAACTGCAGTACGCATGATCAAGAGTCATTCGCTCCCGGGTATTGTCGACCCTCCACCCTGGCCAACCGACGAAGACATCGCTCAAGCGGTCAGCGTTGTGTGCAAGTGGTGGCGCCACCCGCGCGAAGAAAACGATGACATCACGTTGGTGGTGGTCAAACTAGATGCCTAGTTCATTAATCCCAGCCTATTCGACAGTGCATGTCGCTGTGTACAGCAACAGAGCTTGTATGATGTATCTCCTAGGGCCTGCATTACCCTCACACTCTGGCAGTAAGCCTCTACTTTGCTGACATTTAACGGATACGAAACCGAACGGTTTTTCGACGAGATGTTTGACGCTCAGGGCCAAGTCCGCCCTGAGGCGAAGCTTCTCGTTGACTTAATTCAGTCGCTCCCCAAGGGCGAGCTTGAGGCGCGTAAATCCGCTATCGAGCGCGCGATGTATCGTCTCGGTGTGACCTTCACGGTCTATGGCGATCAAGAAGGCACGGAGAAAATATTCCCCTTCGACATCATTCCGCGCATGATTCATGCGGCGGACTGGGTGGAGATCGAACGTGGCTTAAAGCAGCGTATCAAAGCGCTGAATATGCTCGTCGACGATATCTATCACGATCAACAGATCGTCAACGACGGCATCATCCCGAGGCACGTCCTCGAGATGGCCGACTCGTATCGACCCGAGTGCCACGGCCTCAACCCGCCCCACAAGATCTGGTGCCATATCGTCGGCACCGACCTGATCCGTGGCGGTGATGGTAAGGTCTATGTTCTCGAAGACAACCTGCGATGCCCATCGGGTGTCTCGTATGTGCTTCAGAACCGGATGCTGATGAAGCGCTCGTTTCCCGGTATTTTCGAGGGCTCGAAGATCAAGCCGGTCTTCGATTACGCGGCGCGGTTGTATGACACGCTCGCACACCTCGCGCCTGAAGGCATTCCTGACCCAACGGTCGCGGTGCTCACGCCGGGCGTTTTTAACTCGGCGTATTACGAACATTCCTTCCTTGCTCAACAGATGGGTGTCGAGCTTGTCGAGGGCCGGGACCTCGTGGTGCAAGACGGCTTCGTTTACATGCGGACGACCGAAGGTCTTCAGCGGGTCGATGTGCTGTACCGACGAATCGATGATGACTTTTTGGACCCCAAGGCGTTTCGTGAAGACTCGATGCTCGGCGTGCCTGGGATCATGCAGGCGTATCGCGATGGCAATATCGCGCTAGCCAACGCGCCGGGTGGTGGGGTCGCCGACGACAAGGTGATGTACGCCTTTGTCCCCGATGCGATCCGCTACTACCTCAACGAAGAGCCGATTCTCGCGAACGTGCCGACCTACTTGGCGATCAATGAAGACGACCGCAAGTTCATGCTCGAGAATCTCGGCGAGCTCGTAGTCAAAGCCGCCAATGAGTCCGGCGGATATGGCATGTTGATGGGGCCAGACTCCACCAAAGAAGAACAAAAGGTCTTCGCGGAGAAGATCAAAAAGAATCCGCGCAACTACATCGGCCAGCCGGTGGTCTCTTTGTCACGTGTTCCGACGCTGATCGATCAGTACGGTGAGAAGCCACACTTTGAGGGTCGGCACGTTGATCTTCGTCCTTACATTCTCTACGGCAAGGATATCTGGGTGATGCCCGGCGGGCTGACACGGGTCGCGCTGAAAAAAGGCTCGCTCATCGTCAACTCCTCGCAAGGCGGCGGCAGTAAAGACACTTGGGTTGTCGATGCGAAAAACGACGCCACCACAGATGGGAGCGCGAAGTAATATGTTGAGCCGAGTCGCTGATTCGATTTATTGGATCGCTCGCTACGTCGAGCGTGCGGATCACCTCGCGCGGTTTGTCGATGTGACGCGCGAGTTTGTATTGGACGTGCCCTCGGGCCGAGACCACTGGCTTCCCCTTGTTTCGGTGACTGGCGACGAGGATCTTTTCTCCGAGCGATACACCAAAGCTGACGCCGCGAGCGTGATCAAGTTCCTGACGATTGATAAGCAGTACCCCGGCTCGATCGCTTGTTCGCTAGACCAGGCGCGTGAGAACGCGCGTTCGGTCCGCGAGACGATCGCTTCGGAGATGTGGGAGCAGGTCAACGAGTTCTACCACTGGTTCAATCGCGAAGTCGGCCGTGGGACCATGCTGAGTGAGCCCGGTGATTTCTACCACAACATTATGCAGCAGTGCATGCTGTTCCAAGGGATCACGGACGCGACGATGTCGCGTGGCTTGGGTTGGCACTTCGCGAACCTTGGCCGACAACTTGAGCGTGCCGATAAGATTGGCCGGCTCTTAGATGTGAAGTATTTCACGCTCTTGCCCAAGGTGCAGGATGTAAATACGCCCCTAGACGACTTACAGTGGTCGACGCTGTTGCGCAGCGTCTCGGGCTTTGAGCTGTATCGCAAGCGGTATCAAGAAATCAACGTTCGACACGTGGTGGACTTTTTAGTCCTCGATCGGCAATTCCCACGTTCGATTCAATACTGCTTGTTCGAGGCGGAGCGCTCTCTACACGCGATCACAGGTTGTCCGATCGGTGCGTTTAGCTGCAAGGCCGAGCAACTGCTTGGCCGAGTGTGTGCGGACCTTTCGTACACCGAGATTGACACGATCATCGAGAGCGGCCTGCACGAGTTTATCGATGACTTCCAAGCACGCGTCAACGAGATCGGCGAAGCGGTATTCGATCGGTTCTTCGCGCTCGCGCCAACGGCTACACCCACGAACGAGTTGGACGAGCAAGACGACGACATGTCGCCTCTGGTGCAAAGCCAAGCCAAGTAAGACGAAACGCGTTTTATAGCCCCTGGCGGAAGCCCGCCGGCTTGGATGAACGAGCTTGCAGCAGCTTCAAGATAGTTTTAACCGCAGGCCGACGGGCTTCCACCAGCGGCTATGAATTAAATCTAAAACATATCCTGATCTATTTCAGTTTTTCGTACGTGTTTGTTGCGCGCGTCGTTTCGTTGGCGTTATTGATTAGCGTTTGGATGTATCGCAGTTTGCCGATGACTTGGCCTCGGAACGAGCGGACGAGCAGGTCCTTAAGACCCATAGTTTTGTTGATCTCGTTAAGCACCGTACCGAGGCGGATGAATTGGCCGACCATTTGGTTCAGGTCCATCTCTGGTGAGAACGCACTGCCGCTGTTTAAACCCATGTTGTGCGCGGTATCGAGTACCGCGACCATCTCGAAGTAGGTCGCGAATGTCTCGGCGAAGTCTTCCCAGGGGTGCATCGATGCGTATTCACTGGTGTAATGCTCACGCCAATCGTAAGGCGCGCCCTCGCGGTAGTACCGGTCGATCGATTGTTGATACGAGGGGACAAGGTGGTTTCCGAATACGGCGACGAAATCGTCTTCGCCCTTGTTGCGAACCAAGAGGTCCCAATAGTAGTGAGCCAGCTCGTGTCGAAAGTGGCCGACGAGCGATCGATTTCGTTCGCCGAAATGGACGCGCAGCCGTTCGCGTTCAACGGGGTCGGCCTCGTGGATATTGATGGTGATCTTGCCGAAGAGGTGCCCGGTCATAATGATCTCGGACCCATCTAGTGGTGCGGAAGTGATATAGCTACCCGGATCGGAAACGTTCGCCGTGGTCGGTTCTTTGAACTCGAAAGATAGCGCCGGATAGAAATTATCTTCTCGCGTGCCGCGCGGCAGGCCGAGTACGTCTAGGTAGTAAAACGCCCGCCGCTTGGCCCGTTCCAACCGAAGCCACTTGAGACGGTTATCGCCTTTGCTCAGGTCCGGGATGATGGCGTTAAATCGGCAGCAGTCGCAAAAACCGTTGTGCCGAAAGTCCTCCGCCTCGATGCAGCGGTTGCAGACCCCTTCGACTTGGTAGTTGTAGCACTTGCGAAGGGCTGCGCCGCAGGTGGTGTTGCCGCATTGGAAGCCGGTCGCGTCGCTACCGGTTAGGGCGACAAGACAACGACAGACCGGGCAGAATCCGAGCTCACGGGAGCAGGAGACGCACTGTGTGTTATCAAAGAAGATAACTTCGTGACATAAACAATTAAATTGACGCATATCACGCAGGTACCGATGAGTGTGGTTACGGCACCATTGTATGGACCGGGGCAACCGGTCGCGCAATTACGATCAGGGGAAGATTCAACGAACCGAAAGCCGTTTGATCTAGAACACCGGCTTGTCGTCTTCGTCCTTGGGCAGGATCACGATCATGCGCGGGTTGTCGCAGGGCGGCATCGTGTCGCGAAGGTCGGCGGCGTGCTGCTCGGTTGATTCGGGGAAGTATTCCTCGATGACGCTGGCGAGGACCGGGCCAGTCATATCACCACGCAAGTGCAGCGGGAGGATCTCAACCTCGGGCAGCCGGTTGTGGCGGTACTCGGGATAGAAGCCTTCGAATTCGTCGCATTGATATTCGATGGCGGCGAAGCTGGTGGCGTAGATGTTGTGCTCTTTGGGCAGCGGCGTGAGCGAGCCAAGCATGAGCTGCAGCGTGACCGCAATCGCGGGCACGGCCAGCGCGAAGTGCCAGACCCTGTAGCCGGTTTGTTCGGTGGCTTGCGTAGTCGCTTGATCTGAAGTTTTGTTTGAGTCCGATGCGTTGCTTGTCATCGCGTTTTCTCTCTTTTGTGCCAGCGTCCCGTATTGGTACGCCCCGGTCAGGCCCGTACTACTGTAGTCGCCAATCGATCGGGTCGGCAAGGGTCATGACACAGTTTTATTGAACGGGCGAATTAGCAGGCCGCGTTCTCAAAAGTTAAGACCGCTGACGGCGCGAAAAGTTTCGGCGATTTTGACCTTTTTCTGAAGAACACCACGCTTTTTTTGCTCTATATCAACCATTCGGCCTATCCTGACATGGAATATTCCGCCTGCGTACTACGTTTGAATAACAGACACTGCTCTATGGCTTGGGAAGGATTAACGTGATGATCGCGCCGGCATTGCCTGAGAATGAACAAGAACGCCTCGCGTCGCTGCACGCGCTCGAGCTACTGGACAGCCCGAGTGAGGAGCGATTCGATCAGATCGTGTCCCTGACTAAGGCGGTGATGGGGGTGCCGATTGCGTATATCGCGCTCATCGATTCGGATCGTCAGTGGTTCAAGTCGAAGGTAGGGATGTGTGATGTGGTGACTCAGACGTCCAGGGACGAGTCGTTTTGTGGTCACGCGATCCTGCAGGACACGCCGTTGGTGGTTGAGGATGCGCTGAAGGACCCGCGGTTTTTCGATAATCCGATGGTGACCGGCGAGCCCTATGTTCGGTTTTATGCGGGCCATCCGTTGCAGAGCCAGTCGGGTCACAACGTCGCGACGCTCTGCGTGGTGGATACGAACACGCGCACGTTTACCGAAGACGACATGGAGCGGTTTTCAAAACTCGCCGCGATGGCCGAGCGCGAGCTTGGCATGCTCGGGGTGATCGCTACGCAGCGCGACATGATCGAGACGCGCAATGCACTGGTTGCCTCGCAGCAGGCCTTGGCTCGCGAACTTTCTGAAGCCGCGGACTACGTCTATCAGTTCCTTCCCGCGCGCGAGGTGGGCATCGACGAGCCGGTCCACATTGATTACCAGTTCATTGCTTCGTCACGTCTCGGCGGTGACCTGCTTGGCTACCACGACATCGACGACGACACCCAGGCGTTCTGGCTGTTGGATGTGACGGGTCACGGTGTCGGTGCATCATTGCTCTCGGTCTCGGCGGGCAACGCGATCCGATCCGGGCAGCTCTCCGCCGATCCGCGCGATCCGGCGGCGCTATTGCAGACACTGAATAACGCCTTCCCGATGGAACGCAACAACGATAAGTTCTTCACCATCTGGTATGGCGTGTACCAACGCTCTACACGCACGCTGACCTACGCCGCTGCGGGCCACCACCCCGCTGTCATGCTCGATGAGCAGAACAAGAAACACAGCCTCGGCATGCCCGGCCTGATGATCGGCGTCGTGCCCAACACGAAGTACAAAGCTGAATCAATCCAAGTCGAACCCGGCAGCAGGCTATACCTCTTCTCCGATGGCTTGTACGAAGTGCGTGGCGGGGAGAACGACAAACTCCTCGGCCTAGACGGCATCGCCAACATCATCGCCCAAGCGAACTGCGGCAACTGCTCCAAGACCCGACTCGAACAAGTCATCCATCAAGTCCGCAACTACAGCGGCATCCATGAATCGTTTGCCGACGATGTGTCGTTGCTTGAGGTTGCGTTCGT
>JBGCDC010000216.1:0-6544 GCA_045105055.1 Phycisphaeraceae bacterium
CGGTAGCAGTAGGCTTGGAACCGGTGATCCCCTTCACCTTTCTCACCGCCTAGATTTGGATTCACGCCAGGCAATAAACCGCTGCTCGGATCACCTTTGACGACGTACGGGTCTATGCCGTTAGGCAGTTGGTTCTTCTTCGCGACGCCGGTATTGCCGTTGCCTTGTTCATCGAACTCGCTATTGGCCTCTCGGCCCATCACGTATGACACTCCCGCGCCGGGCATGAGGTCGCCTTCGTAAGACGCATCGATAAACATCTTGCCGCGGATGATCGTGCCGTCTTCGAGGCGAATCGCGGTGATGCGTTTGCCCTGCTTGATGACGCCGTTGTAGAGATCGAGTCGGCCGTAGATGATTTCGACGCCCGCCTCTTTCGTCATCTCATCAAAGACCATTTCCGCAACCTTCGGCTCAAAGACCGATGCCAACTGCGTCTGATCATCAAACGCCGAGGTTCCCTGCCCCTTGTTCGGATACTTGTCGCGTTGCTGGTGGACCCAAGCCGAATCGTCTTGATAGTGCTTGTAGAGACGGTGATAAAACTCACGAGATAGGCCGCCGAGAATCTTGGGGTTACCAAGGTCCGTCCAGCCCAGGCCCGAGGAACTCAGCCCGCCGAGGTGGCCGTACTGCGAGACGAGGATGACGTCTTTACCCTGCTGCTCAGCAGCAATCGCGGCGATGACTCCGCCGGAAGCGTCGCCATAAACCACGACGTCAGATCGATATGTTGCCGGGCCACCCGCCGAGCAACCGCCAATCAGAACCGTGAAGGACAGTAAGACCAAGGCAAGAAGGCGTGTCGTCGCGTGCATCATGATTCCTTTACCGGGCGCGTTTGTTAGATCAAATAGTTTACAAGATCGCCATGAGCCAGCGTCCATTATGCATCTGCGAAGGCCATACACGTTACTGTAGAAACGATGCATGATCGGCAACATGATGCTCCGACCTACCGCCACGTCGCACCGGCCTACGACGCACTTGCCTCGGTGTATTCGCTGGGCGCGATCGATCGGGCCAAGGCGTTTCATCATTCACTTATCGAGCAAGGTGACCGCGTGCTCTATGCCGGGGCAGGACGAGGACGCGAGATCGTTGGGGCGATACAGCGCAGAGCCGATGTAACTTGCGTCGAGCCTTGCTCAGCGATGGCAATGTGTTTGCACAAGCGACTCAGCGCAGTCGCGGACAACTTCGCGATCGTTCCTAAGCCGATCCAATCGCTCCATGCTGAGCCGACATACGACCTCGTCGTCGCGCACTTTTTTCTCAACGTATTTGATATGACGGCAATGCCAGACGTGCTTGGCCATCTCTGCAAGTTCGTCAAGCCTAATGGCCGGATCGTCATCGCCGACTTCGCACCCGCAACACCTGACGCGGGGCTTGTCGATCGCGCCGCTCGCTGGTTGCACTACCGGCCGCTTAATCTTGCGGGGCGGCTGCTGCGTATCTGTGCGTTGCATCCGATCTACGATTATGCGCCGCTACTAACAGGCCAAGGCTTCACAATCGAATCGCGCGAGGTATTCCAAGTCATCTCCGGACTGCCTAGCGTTTACGAAGTCATCGTTGCGAAGCGGCCTTGAGTTTGCTCAGCGGCACGACCTGCTTGAGAATCACCCCGCCGTCTTTGCCACGCGTCTCGTAAGTCAACGCAGGTGACTCCGCCTCCCAGTCGATCGTGATCACACCGAAGTTCGCTACGCGTCGGCTATCACTGACGCGATGTTTATTCGGCTCGTCCACTCGGCGGTCGCCCCCCTCATTCATCCCCGATGATGTGAAATCCCACATCGGATAAGGCACGCCATCACTCACATCGCGCGAAATTTCAGTGAGATGCCGATCACCACTGATGAACACAACGCCGTTGGCTTTGGTTGATCCGATCAACGCGTACAGCCGATCGCGCTCGTGCGGGAAATTACCCCACACTTCCCACCCATTCTCCTCGGGGACGACCTGAATACTGGACGCAATCACGCGCACTTGAGCAGGCTGCTTCAGCTGCTGCTCAAGCCAAGCCCATTGCGCGTCGCCAAGCAGCGTCGCCTTCTCATCAGGATTCGCGATGTAAGGCCCACGCCCTTTGCCTCGCCCTTTTGGATTCCGCTTTAGCGCATCGCGGAAGTAGCGCGTATCCAGCAGAATCACTTGCACACGCTGACCGGCTGGGCCAAACAGATGTGCGTCGTAAATCCCCTCACGCTGACGCACCGGCGAATCTTTCGGCAGTGCAAAGAAATCGGCGAACTGCTGCTGCGCGATTTGTTTCAGCGGAAACTCTTTGCCCGCATCATTTAGGCCATAGTCGTGATCGTCCCACGTCGCGAGCACCGGCACCTCGGCAACCAGCTTTTGCCAACCCGCCTCGGACGCGAGCTGCGCGTAGGTCCGCTCAAAATCTTCGACGCCCTTGGGCTTGCGCGGCTGATCAACATAAACGTTGTCACCAATGAACAAAAACAAATCAGGCTCCGTCGCGAGCACGCTCTGCCAAATCGTCTCGGGCTGATTCGGCTTAGCACACGAGGCAAACGCAATTGTCTGAATCGGTCGGTCGGCACCCACCTCTTGGCTTTCCTGAGCATTGACACAACCGGTCAACAACACAAGAAAGCAGAGTGAAGAAAGGAACGAGGGAAGAACTAAAAGAGAACGGATATTTTGCATGGTGATAGGGATACCAAAGATTTGTCACGCACGCTCGGCTCAGACGTGTTACTCATAAAAAACAAGCCCGCAATTGATGCGGGCTTGCGTACGATTCAGTAATTCCATCGAGCGACTTACTCGTCATCAGCTTCTGCAGCTTCAGCCTCGACTTCAGCCTTTTCGGATGCTGCACGCTCGGCGGCCTCGGCTTCGAGTTCTTCCTGCGGCTTGTCGCTGACGACCCAGAGCTTCACTTCGCAGCGAAGGTCCTTGGCCAGTTGGATCGGGATGTCATAGGTGTCCAAGCGGTTGATCTTCTCGCCGACACGGACGTGGCGGTCTTCAATGGCGAAGCCTTGGGCTTGAAGTGCTTCAGCGATGTCGTGTTGCGAGACACCACCGAAGAGGAGGCCCGACTCGTTAGCGCTGCGCTCGAGGGTGAGCTCGACTTCGGCCAGCTTCTCGATGAGTGCTTCTTGCTCGCCTCGTAGCTGCTTGAGCTCGGCTTCAACTTCCGCACGACGCGCGGAGAGCTCTTTGATCTTATCTTCGGTCGGTGCCTCAGCAAGGCCGTGCGGCAACAGGTAGTTGCGTGCGTAGCCGGGCTTCACCTTGACGACATCACCGATGATGCCGAGGTTGTCGATGGTTTGGAGTAGCAGTAGTTCGATCTGTTTCATAGGGCTGTACTTTGTGAAAAAGTTAGGCGTCGGCCCGGCGCAACACGCACCGGCGTACACCAGCGTTTAGTTAATTTAAAATGGGATATCGTCTTCATCGACGGCCTCGTGTCCGCCACCATCACCGCTGCCGCTACCGCTCTCCCAGTCGCCGCCACCGCCACCAGAGGTTTCGGCTTGCTGACGATTGCCGTAGCCACCGCCGGTAGATCCGCCGCCTTGTTCGCCACCAGGACCGCCGCCTTTGGAATCGACAAACTGCCAAAGGTCAACAACGACTTTCAGCTTGCTGCGTTTCTGGCCGGACGTGCGGTCTTCCCACTGCTCGAAGCGCAACTTGCCTTCGATAAAGATTGGGTTGCCTTTGTTGAAGAACTTACTGATGTTCTCTGCGTTTCGGCCAAAGGCGGTGCAGTCCACAAAGTTCGGCCGGTCTTCCCACTGCCCGGTCGCCTTGTTCTGGTAACGGTCGTTTACCGCGAGGCCAAGGTCGCACACCGCCGTGTTGTTCGGCAGGAAGCGTAGCTCGGGATCACGGGTGATGTTACCCATCAAGATGACTTTGTTGAAGCTCGGCATGATTGACTCAAGGACTAGGTGTTCAATAGAGAAAGCAGGTGATCGCGTTTAATTCAATGCAAGCGGCGATGGCTTACTCGGCCGCAGCGGAGGCTTCTTGCTTCTCAGCTTTTTCAGCAGCTTCGGCTTCGCGCTTGGCGTCTTCCTTCTTGTTCTCTTCTTCAGCGAAGCTCTTGCCTTCCAGCGCGAGGTTCAGCTCGACCTCGCCCATGTGATCAGCACGAACAAACATGACACGCAAAACCTGTTCGGACAGGTTGCAGTCGCGTTCGATGTTGGCGATCTGGGTTGGACGGGCCTTGAAGTAAGCGATCAGGAACGTGCCGCGTTTTTGACCCTCGATCGGGTAGGCGAGCTTACGCTCGTCCCACTGACGCAGGTCAAGGATCTCAGCCTCAGCGCGGTCGAGCATGTCTTTAACATGGTTGACAGTGCCTTCGCTGTCGCTGGCCAATGCGGTTTGGCTGACGAGGAAAAGTGCTTCGTATAGGACGGGTGTGGGGTCTGACATCGGTCGTCTCCATGCTGGTCAAAGCCAGCCGTTGGTGTACTGCCCGGTATCCCCCGCCGACGACGCATGCCGAGTCTGACTGGATGAGAGTCGGAACAAGGAAAAACGCTGCGGGGGCCTGGGTCTGCGGCTCACAATGAGCCAACAGCCGGGCGGCGTATCGAGCCGAGGATTGTAATCGAACGCGGATCGACTAGCAATGCAGCGCCCGCAACGACGCTACTCAGCAATCTTTGCCCGCAGCACGAAAATGATCTCCATGCCGTCTGCATCGAAGGCCTCAAACTGATCGGTCACGCCCGAAAGCACCACCGCCCCGCCATTGGGTACGCGGACGTTGCTGCGGTAGGTCACGATTTCCTGCTCAGGCAGGTCGAGTTCGACCGTGCCGGTGAGCCCCGAAGTGGTCGGGCCGGAGATTTTGCCGGATTGCTTGGCCGAGCCTGAAACAGCTTCGCTTAGCCCCTCTTCGCCAGAGTCCTTGACTTCGCCATTGAACGAGCCGGTGGTACTGATCTCCGAGCTGTTACTACGGGAGTAGCCGACGGGGATTTCTTTCGTATTGGCGATCTTGCCGTTGAGTGCGACTTCGCTTCGGATCGAAACGGAGATCGACTTGCCATCCAGCGTGATCGTCGGCTTGATATCGAGCACCGCGCCGTTGTGGGCCGTGCTCAGCGTCGGGTCAACACCCGCGGTATTAGGCTCTGGCTCAATGTCGCTCAGCAGCGTGCCATCTTTCGCGGCATAGACATAAACCCGCTGGCTATTGAAACAGACCGTCCGTGCCGCCGCGATGCGTTGTGCGTTGGGCGTCGCGCCACGCTCCAGTTTCTTAGCAAAAGCCTTGTACCCCTTCGCGTCGAGGATCAGCTTGCCATCGAGTTCATCCATCAGGCTACGCGGCACCGCATAAAACTGGCCCTCCATCATCAGCATCTTTCCCGCGGTCCCCGACAGCACATCGAGCAGCTTCTTAATCTCCGCATGTACCTCGGGCGTGGTCTTGACGATGAGGTTGCCATTGAACTCATCGATCATAAACTCCTCGTCGAGCCATTGGTCCGGCTCACCCGTCGTCACGTTGATCAAGCTGGTGACCTGATCAACGAGTTCCTGCCGCGAGGCGAGGTCCTCATCCAGGTCGCTGCCACTATCGCCGAACAACCCGCCACCGCCACCCCCGCCGCTCGCGCCGTAAGAGCCCGACTGCCGTGAGTCGCTACCACCGCTACTCGTGTTCGATAACGTGACATCGACGCTGAGGTCCGGGCCGGTGAAGTTGGGCACCGACTCGACCAACGCACGGATGTCATAGACCTCCGTCTTCAACCGCATCGCATCGACGAAGCGTTTGGTCGCAAACATCACGATGCCCTCTTGGATGTACCAGTCTGTCTGCGACGCGACGCCGATCAGATTCAGGGCCTTGCTCGCGGGCAGATCCTTGATCGTCAGATTGATCAGGTTCCCCGACAAATCTTGCTTAAACGATGGATGGATCACTAGGTTCAAACCCACGTCCCGGCTCAGCGTATCCAGCGTCCGAGACAACGGCGTGCCGATCAACTCAACGCTCACCTTCTTGCGAAGCGCCTCCGCCAAATCGCCAAATTCACTCTCGTCAGGCCCAGCCATCGCGGGCAACACAAGCAACAATGACAAACAAGCAGACAGCAACACGACAAGGCGAGACTTGACCATGGCGAAACCTTTCAGCAGATGGATACCGGAGTTCTCTAACGCACCTAAGCATCATGCCAAACATGACACGTTGCCGCAATAGCTCAAATAGATCAGTGCATAAGCGTGATCGACAACCCATTGAAGCGATCAAGCCAAACCATCATGCCCACCGCGGCGCAGCTTCGGCCACCAGCAGCGTAGCGATGCTTTGTATTGTTTATAAGGATCGCCGAAACGCTTGAGCAGGTCCGCTTCCTCGATTGGCCGAACCATGACATGCCAAATCACGCCGCCCGACATCGCGTACGCCAGCACCAGCCACGACCCCATCATCAAACCCACAGCCAAACCCTGGACGATCCCCGCAAGGGCCATCGGGTTTCGCACGTAGCGATAAGGCCCACTCACCACCAAGACCGACGCG
>JBGCDC010000217.1:0-2559 GCA_045105055.1 Phycisphaeraceae bacterium
GGGCCATGGCGAGGCGGTAGCCGTTCCATGCTTGTAGGCCTACGAATGCGGCCATGAGGATGAACCAGATCTCGAAAAAGAATACGGCGAGTAGCAGCACAATCGCCGCAGCAGCCAAGCCGATCGCGCTGACAATCTTGAGTGCTTTCACTCTGCCGATGACGAACCACAGCAGGGCCATGAGCGTCTGCCCGCCGTCGAGCGGGTAGACGGGGAACATGTTGAAGATCAACAGCCCCGCGTTCATGATCATGACTGAGAAGGCATATGACTGCAGGTTATTCCCCGGATCGGGCAACGCGAATAGCTCGCCTCGGATCAGGAAATACGCGATGATCGTCACGGGGATGAGCATGACGTTGACCAATGGCCCAGCGACGATCGACCACAGGTGCGCCCCGGGCCGATGCGGCGGCTGTACGAACGCGACGCCGCCCAACGGCCAAAGCACGATGTGCCTCGCCTGCCCGCCGACCTGCCGACACGCCAGCGCATGGCCGAACTCATGGACCAGTACGATCCCGAACAGCGTGACATACAAGAGCGTGCTCCACACCATCGGCGTGTTGCCCGTCCCAACAAACGTGCCTTGACCAAACCGTGGAATCAGAAAAATCGCCACCAGAAACCAAGACCAATGCAGGAACACATCGATACCAAAGAGGCGGAATAATTTGAACGAGCCATTGATCATGAAAGCAAGTATAGCGCCTTTCTTGAGATCGCCGCTTGACCTTCTCGCTTTGCCCGCAACAATCACCACATGCAAGAAAACGAAACACCAGTTGTCATCATCACCGGCGCCGGCAGCGGCGTCGGTCGGAACCTCGCCCTGCTCATGGCTGAGTCGGGCTACGCCTGCGTGCTTGCCGCGCGAACCAAGGCCGACCTCGAATCAACCGCTGCCTTCATGAAAGCAGAAGCCGCCGACTGCCAGACGCTCATCGTGCCGACCGACGTGGCCGACCCCAATCAGGTCAAGGCCCTCGTCGATGCGACGCTCGAAAAGTTCGGCCGAATCGATGCACTCGCCAATATCGCGGGATACGCCCCGCTGCAGCCCATTCAACGGATCGAGGATGAGACGCTCGAGCGCTGCACCGCCGTGAACTTCAACGCCGTGGTCTATGCGACCCGTGCGGCTTGGCCAACGTTCAAAGCACAAAAGTCCGGCGTCGTCTGCAACGTCTCCTCCATGGGCGCCTTCGACCCGTTCACCGGCTTTAACATCTACGGCGCGATGAAAGCGGCAGTCAACATCTTCACCAAGGCTACCGCCGACGAGGGCAAACGCCTGGGTGTCACCGCGTACGCCATCGCTCCCGGCGCGATTGAGACGCCGATGCTGCGTGCCAACTTTTCTGAAAAAGCGATCCCCGCCGACAGTACGCTCGACCCGATGGACGTCGCCGCAGCGATCTTCAACTGCCTCACCGGCAAGACCGACATGCAGCCCGGCGAAACGCGCAAAATGCCATCGCATTGATGCGCGACGCTTTGAATGTGTAGCGGGTGACGCACAGCGTCCCGTGTTGGAATCGCGTCAGATGGCTCGCACGGGACGCTGCGCGTCACCCGCTACACCTTGAGTCAATCGATCACGCCACCTCGTACGTGTCACCCGAGTTGAAGAGCTTGTCGAGCGTGCCTTCGCCGCGTTTCTCGATCGCCTCGGCGACTTGGTCCTGCACGAGTTGGTCGTAGGTTGGTTTTTCTTCGCGGTAGACGACGCCGAAAGCCTCGGGGAAGTCGGGGTAGTGCATCTCGGCGAGCATCACCGCGATGGCTTTGTTCGACTCGTCGTGGAAGAGCAGGTCGTCTTCGCTGACGCCATTGTCGTCGAGATTGACGACTTCGAGGCGATTGGCGACGAGGCGGATGCCCTTATTCTTGTCCTTGCCATAGATCATCGGCTTGCCATCTTCGAGGTACAGCACGTTGTCTTCGCGGACATCTTTGCCCGTCGCAAACTCGAACGCGCCATCATTAAAGATATTGCAGTTCTGATAAATCTCGACAAACGACGATCCCTTGTGGTCGGCAGCGCGTTCGAGGACGCCGACCAAGCCACGGTCCTTATCCGACGACCGCGACACAAACGTTGCCTCGGCAGCCAGTGCCAGCGACAAAGGGTTGATCGGGAAGTCCAGCGAGCCCATCGGCGTCGACTTGGTCTTCTTACCGACTTCACTCGTCGGCGAGTACTGGCCCTTGGTCAGGCCATAGATGCGGTTGTTGAACAGCATCGCGTTGACGTTGACGTTGCGGCGGAGCATGTGCATCAGGTGGTTGCCGCCGATGGATAGGCCATCGCCGTCGCCGGTGATCATCCAGACGTCGAGGTCGGGGTTAGCGATCTTGACACCGGTGACAAAGCCCGGGGCTCGGCCGTGGATCGTGTGGAAGCCGTAGGTGTCCATGTAGTACGGGAACCGGCTGGAGCAGCCGATGCCGGAGATGAACACGGAGTTCTCCCGCCGCGAGCCAATGTTCGCACACACGCGCTGCACGGCATTGAGGATCGAATAATCCCCACAGCCCGGGCACCATCGCACGTCT
>JBGCDC010000218.1:0-3475 GCA_045105055.1 Phycisphaeraceae bacterium
GCTGAGGGTTGCTACAACTGCCACAGCCAGATGATCCGTCCGATCCTCGCAGAAGTGCAGCGCTACGGCGACTACTCCAAACCCGGCGAATCCGTTTACGACCACCCGCACCAGTGGGGAAGCCGACGCATCGGCCCGGACCTCGCGCGGGAGGGCGGCAAGCAGTCAGACCTTTGGCACTACCTCCACTTCCAGAAGCCCGGCGAGATGGTGCCCGGCTCGATCATGCCGCCATACGCTTGGCTTGAAAAGAAAGAACTCGACTTCGAGTCCATCCCTGTCCGTGTGAACGCGATCAAGCTCTTGCACCCTGGCGACAAACACTGGGACAGCTACGCGTTCAATGACAACAAGGCTTACCCGCTAGGTGATGCGTCGGTCGAGCACGCCGAGGCACAAGCACTTGCCGTGGCTCAGCGGATCGAAGAGCAGGGCGGACCACCGGCCGAGCAGCTTGCGGACAAGCAAGTTGTTGCGATCATCGCTTATCTACAACGCTTGGGCACGGACCTGACCCGTGAGCCTGCTGTCGACGTCGAGCCGGTTGAAGAAAGTGCACCGGCTGAAGCCGCGGCGCCGACCACACCCGCGCCGACACTCGGCTCCGTGAATGGAGGTCGATGATGTTTAAGGATGTCTTGCGGGCAATGGATTTCACGACACTCTCGCAGCTTGCGCTGCTCTTGTTCTTCGGCGTCTTCGTCGCGGTTGTGATCCGAACCATGCTCCGCCCCAAAAAAGAGATGGACAAGCAAAGCCAAATCCCGCTCAGCGATGAGCCGGTGGAACCCCGAGAGAGATGACGGTAGGGCAGGCATTGCTGCCTGTCAGGTAAGTATGAAAGAGTGATCGACAGGCAGCAATGCCTGTCCTACCTAGGGAATACATATGAGTGAGCAGCAGCCCAACAATACAGAAGACCACGCCCAAGCCGACGAGTTCGGCCAACTAACCGGCCACAACTACGACGGCATCCAGGAGTACGACAACCCGACCCCCGCTTGGTGGACCTGGGTGTTTATCGCCTCGGTGTTCTTCGCCGCGTGTTACTTGTTCTTGATGCTCGTCGCGGCGGGTGACCTTTCTCCTGAGGCCGAGTACGAACGTGCTGCCGTGGCGAACCTCAAGAAGAAGTTCGGCGAGATCGGCATCCTCGAAGCCGACGCCCCGACGCTCGTGAAATACATGAATGAGCCGCAGTGGCTGCAACTGGGCGAGGGTGTTTACAGAGCCAACTGTGTGACATGTCACGGCCTAAACGCTGAGGGCAACTCCGGCCCGAACCTCACCGACGACGCCTACATCCACATCAAAAATATCGAAGACATCGGCACTATCCTCAAAGAAGGCGCGAAGGCTGGCGCGATGCCTGCATGGGCCAACCGATTGCACCCCAACGAACTCGTGCTCGTGTCGTCCTATGTCGCGTCACTTCGCGGCACCAATGCAACGGGCGGCAAGGCCGCCGAGGGTGATGTCCCCGCGCCTTGGCCAACGGATGTTGCTCCGATTGAAACGCCCGAGGAACAAGTTGAGCCCGAAGCATCGCTGTGATTTGAAAACCCCTCCCTCAAGTGTGGGGAGTTAAGACAGCACACGTAAGTGCTTTGGCAACGAGATGTAACCGCCATGACAAGCAACGGCAACAACCCGAACCTCCTTGAGCCGGAAGAGAACGTTCTCTCCACGCTGAAGCAAGACGGCTCGCGTCGCTGGCTTTATCCAAAGCTGTCTAAAGGGCCGTACCTCTTCTGGCGGCGCGTCGTGGCCTATGGCTTAATCGCGATCTTTTCCGTCATCCCGTTCATCAAGATCAATGGCCACCCCGCGATCCTTCTCGACATCATCCGTCGTGAGTTCCATATCTTCGGCATCACGTTCCTACCGACAGATACGTTCTTGCTCGCGTTGCTGATGCTTTCGGTGTTTTTGACCATCTTCTTCGTCACCGCGATCTTCGGCCGAGTGTTCTGCGGCTGGGGCTGCCCGCAGACCGTTTACATGGAGTTCGTCTTCCGCCCCATCGAGCGATTGTTCGATGGCCGAGCGGGCCTCGGCGGTAAGCCCGGCAGGCAGCCCGCCGCGTGGCGTAGTGTCGCGAAGTACATTGTTTTTTACGCGCTCTGTTTACACCTGACGCATGTTTTTCTTTCGTACTTCGTCGGTATCGAGCAGCTTTTCCAATGGTCATTTGGCTCGCCATTTGAGCACCCGATCGCGTTTATGTTCATCATCGGTGTGAGTGCCGCGCTGATGTTTCACGCAACGATCTTCCGCGAACAACTCTGCATCGTCGCCTGCCCGTACGGGCGGATGCAATCGGTCCTGCTTGATGAGTCGTCGATGATCATCAGCTACGACAAAAATCGTGGCGAAGCTCGCGGCAAGCTCGGCAAGAAAAAGCGCGAAGCATTCGAAGAAAAAAACAAACCGGAAGCCGAACGTACCGTCGGCCTAGACGTCCTCAAACTCCAAGGCGATTGCATCGACTGCGGCGAATGCGTCACCACCTGCCCGACCGGCATCGATATCCGTGACGGCCTACAACTTGAGTGTGTCGGTTGTGCTCAATGCATCGATGCCTGCAACACGATTATGGCCAAGGTCGGCCGACCCGCTGGCCTGATCCGCTACACCTCGCAGCAAGCACTCGAAGGTAAGGGCGGCAAAATTCTTCGCCCGCGTGTGTTTGTTTATGCCGCACTGGTGACGGTCGTATTCGGTAGCTTCCTCTTTGCACTCACCAACCGGTCCATGGCCGACGTCACGCCGATCCGCGAAAAGGGTAGGCCGTTCGTCGTGCTCGAGTCAGGCGATATCCTCAACCAGATGCGTGTCAAAGTCGTCAATCGTGATCGCGTCGTACGTACCTACATCGTCGAAGTCAGTGAGCCTGCGGGTGTCACGCTCACGATGCAGGGCGGTTCGCCAACGCTAGAACCAGGCGAGATGCAGACGACTTCAATTGATCTCGCCGCGCCATTCGAGATGTTCAGCACTGGCCGACTCGATGTGCAACTTGTCGTTCGCGATGGCGAGCAGATTGTTGCGGAAGAAACCTTTCAGATGAAAGGTCCGTTCACGATGCCCAAAACAGATGAGCCGGTCGAACCCACCGAAACGGAAAGGACACCCCAGCCATGAATCAACCTCAACCCCATAAACCGATTCGTTCGCTCGACATGATCCAGCAGATCATCAGCGACGCGACGCAGCAGGGCAGTGGCGATTGCGGCGGCGACTGTGCCAACTGCCCGTGTTCTGGAGAAGAGCCAAAGTCCACCAAGAAAACGAGCGAGAAAGAAACAGGGGATCACTGTGACAAAGGCTGAGCCAAGCCAAAGTCGAGGCGACCAAACGGCACTGAAGAAAACACAAAAGCGCCGCGTCATTATGCCCGCAGTGGTGCTAGGCCTGCTCGGTGGGCACATGATCTTCATCTTCACCGCGATCGCGATCGGGACCGGCGATCCTT
>JBGCDC010000219.1:0-6443 GCA_045105055.1 Phycisphaeraceae bacterium
TCACGATGCGGGCGCGGCTGCGGTTGCCCACGGCCTTGTCGCCGTCCTTGATGGGGGCGGTGCGTCGGATATCGATGCGGACGGAGGAGTAGAACTTGAGTGCTCGGCCGCCGGGAGTCGTTTCGGGGTTGCCGAACATGACGCCGATCTTCTCGCGGATCTGGTTGATGAAGACGACCGTGCAGGAGCTGCGGTTGATGGCACCGGTGAGCTTACGCAGGGCCTGTGACATCAGGCGGGCTTGGAGGCCGACGTGGCTGTCGCCCATTTCGCCTTCGATTTCCGCACGGGGGATCAGCGCGGCGACGGAGTCGACGACGATGAGGTCGACCGCGTTGGAGCGGACGAGCATTTCGGTGATTTCGAGGGCCTGTTCGCCGGTGTCTGGCTGGCTGACAAGGAGGTCTTCGAGGTTGCCGCCTAGCTTGCGTGCCCAGGACGGGTCGAGGGCGTGCTCGGCGTCGATGAAGGCGGCCATTTTGCCTTCTTTTTGGATGCTGGCGATGAGGTGGAGACAGAGTGTGGTTTTACCGGAGGACTCTGGGCCGAAGATCTCGACGACTCGGCCACGTGGGATGCCTCTGCCGCCAAGGGCCAGGTCCAGTGAGAGCGCGCCGGTGGAGATGCCGGGGATGATCTTGGTGGGGTCATCGTCGAGCCGCATGATCGAGCCTGTGCCGAAGGCCCGTTCGATTTGGCCGACGGCCTGATCGAGTGCTTTTTTCTTGGCTGGTTCATTGTCAGCGACGGTGGCGACGGTCTTGGTGGGGGTTTTCATAGGCTTAGCTCGTTTTTGGAAGCCGTTGGATTTTGGTTTGGTAGCTGATGAAGAAAGTGCCATCGTAGCGTCTCCTAGGGTTGGGACTGTAGGTGCGGGTGTTCGGATTCTGATCGGACCGCCCTAGAATAGTGTTTGTTCGGGATTCGTCAAGGGGCAGTTTCAATTTTTATTCTAATTTTGTTTGGGTGTTCCTGAACGCCCTTTTCGGAGCCAGCGCGCGATGAATATGAGCCCGACGATCCAGAGGGCGATCCACGTCCCGGCGTAAGCGGCAATGAACCAAGGCGGGTCGCTCGTCGCGGTGCTTGACGATGAGCTGCTGTTGCTGCTGAAGGCGTTGGAGATGTGCGAGCCAGGGGTGCTGGCCATCGCCTTCATCATGCTGTTGAGATCTTTGGCCTCCGCGACGACTTCGGGCTTGGTGGTATCTGCGCCGATGTCTTTGAGCACGGCGAGCATGTCTTGATCGGTGAAGTTGGACTTAGGCGGATGTGTCTTTCCTTTGTGGTCGGTCCACGTGACGTCGCCGGTGGCGGGATCGAGCTCGACGAGTGGTGTCATCCAATTAAAACCCACCGATGATTTTGGCCAGAGCTCTAGCTCGATGCGTTCGAGTTCAAAGCTCGCGGCGGATGTGTTTTGTGTCTGGAAATCGAGCGTGAGCGATGACGACTGGCTCGAGCCCGATGTTGAATAGCTAGACATCGTGTTCAGGCTGGCGCTATTGAACGAGCTCGAGTTTGCGGGGAATGTTTCGTTGTAGTGGATGCTTAGGTCGATGCGTTGCAGCTCGCCGGAAATAGGTGTGAGCCAAACACCCGCGATGCTGTTGTTTCGCTGAGGAAGGACTTGATTCAGGAGAAACCCTAGGAGAATTGCGGCGATCAAGAACATCGCGACGCTGAAGCTCGGTACGAGCAAGCAGCCGATACCTAAGACGTTGCGCTGGCCGGGGTTGACGATGCCGACATGGCGAAGGTCTGCGCCGCACTCGGGGCAGTTGAGTGTGGAGATGCCTTGTGCGGGGTACCCACATTTACCACAGCCGGGGAGACTGCCCTGTTGCTTAGACGATGCGGACCGAATGAGGCCGAAGACAAGGGAGACCCCTAAAACGGCCAGCACGAGGAAGACGATAAGTATCAAGAGTACGGACATAATGAGATGAAGCTGAATTGAAAACAATCGTTAGCGACTGCTGGGCGTTGAGTGTGAGATTTTAACATGACACGACACAACTCCGGGCAGACTTATTTTGGATCTTGAGTAAACGTGAGTGGAGATTAGCTCGCGGCGTACGAAGGTCGGCCGGTATAGTGTGGCCATGGTACGAAACTTGAGATGGATTGATCGAGCCTTGGCGTTAGGTATGACGGCGGCGCTTTGTTTTTCGCTGGGTGGTTATGCCGACGCCCAGGGCACCGAATCAACGGAACAAGCCGGTGCGGTTACCGATGACGTGGTGGACGCCGCCACGAACGAATTGGTCCCGGTCGAGCCCACTGAAACGATCTTCGAAAAAGAGCCTAGCGAGATCGCTTCCACCATCTGGAACGCGACGCTTTTCACTGCGGGCGACACGCAGATCAAGCTCAACCAGATCATCATCGCCCTGCTCGCCGCGTGCCTCGGGCTCTGGCTAGCAAAGTTGTTGACCGGGATCATCAGCGCCAGGCTCGTCCGCGTGAGTAAGGTTAGCGAGACCGTTGCCTTCACCATCGGTAAGGTCATCTACTACGTCGCTGCGGCAGTCGTGCTACTCATCGCGATGCAGGTCGCGGGTATCCCGACGACGGTCTTCACCGTGCTAGGCGGTGCGATCGCGATCGGCGTGGGCTTTGGTGCGCAGAACCTCTTCAACAACCTCATCTCTGGCATCATCATCCTGACCGAGAAGCCCATCCGCCGAAGAGATATCGTCGAGGTCGATGGGATGCAAGGCCAGGTCGCGGAGATCGGCAACCGATGCACACGTATACGTACCGGCGACGGGATTGATGTACTCGTACCTAACTCAAAGTTTCTCGAAAACAATGTTATCAATTGGACGCTTCACGACGCCAAGGTCCGTGGCCATGTCAGTGTCGGTGTTGCATACGGTTCGCCAGCCAAACTAGTCCGTGACCTGCTCTGTAAAGCCGCGACGGATCACCAGAAGATCGACGCCGCCCCGCCGCCAACCGTGCTGTTCACCGAGTTTGGCGATAACACGCTGAACTTCTGTATCTACTTCTGGACCGAGGTGAGTCGGCCTTTGGACCTACGTCTGATCGAAAGCGACCTGCGTTTCACCATCGATGAGCTGTTGGGCGAGCACAAGATCACGATCGCCTTCCCGCAGCGCGATGTCCACCTCGATACGCTCAGGCCGTTGGAGGTTCGGATGGTCAAAAGCCCCGATTCAGCCTCAGATCAAGGGGAATAAACTACCCCCGTGCATTGTTTGCACAGACAGCAGGGTTTCGCCTGCCTAGGCTTATGCTGTCTAACTAAACAGAACCCCTTTTCCAGGACACTCGCTATGAAGAAACTGACCGCTACGTTGACCGCTGGATTATGTCTCGTCGCTGCGCTGAGCCTCGGCCTTTTCGCTGGGCAGAAGGACGCCCTCGCCGCTGAAAATGCCGCCACGATCGGCAAGGCCGCGCCCGCGTTTAGCCTGCCCGATGTCGTGACCGGCAGTGAAGTGAGCCTCGCCGACCACAAGGGTAAGGTCGTCGTCGTCTTGTTCCACTCGATCAACTGCCCGTTCTATAAGATGCACGCAGACAAAGGTTATGACCGCGTCTTCGTGCCGATGGTTGATTCGTATAAAGGTAAAGACGTCGTCTTCGTCGGCATCAACGCGAACCGCACCGAGTCCCGCGAAAAGATCAAGTCCTACATCGACAAGCACAGCATCAACTACACCGTGCTGAAAGATGAAGGCAACAAGATCGCGGATGCCTACGGTGCCAAGGTCACCCCGCACGTTATGGTCATCGATCAAGAAGGCAAGCTCCGCTACCGCGGCGGCGTCGAAAAAGCCTCCGGCGGCCCGGCAGGCTGCGGCGAAAGCGACACGCAATACCTCGCCCCAGTCATCGACGCCCTACTCGAAGGCAGCGAGCCACCCTACACCGAAACCAAAGCCACCGGCTGCGGGATCAAGAAGGTGTAAAACCTCAAGCAATCAGCAATTAATCCCCATTAGCCCTCATCGCGAGATGGGGGTTTTTATTGCGCTCAATCAGTCACCGGTGCCGCGGGTTGGAATTTACCTCGGACCTGCGGGGCATTCGACGAGTTGGGGTAGTCGCGTAGCAGGATTCCGAAGGCCTCTTTGGATTTCTCCATGTTCTTCTCATAGTTGTAGGACACGCCAACCCAGAACTGTGCATCGTCCATCAGAGAGCTTTGAACCTGTTCGGGATCGAGCAGTACAGCCAGCAGAGCCCTGCCCGCGTCGTGCTCGCCAGCGACGATCAGCGAACGAGCGAGCGTGAAACGCGCGATTGGGGCTGCGGGGTGCTCGCCGTTCGCATCGATCCATGCCTGAAGCGATCGGCGTGCATCCGAATCACTCCACGCCTTCGCCGCTTGCGCGCCACCCTGAGCCGCACGGTCGCTCGCGGCTCGCAGCGGAAGATACGACTGATACGCCTCTCCCAGCATTGCTTGCACACGTTGCTTGCAATACGCGTCGGCCGATTGCATCGCCTGCTCGTAGGGCATCCCCGCCAGGTCGGACCAGATGGACTTGTAGTCTTCGCCAGCGATCAGCCGTCGGCAGAACTTGCGGACGTTGTCGGCATCGATCGACGCCAGCCACTCGAACGCCAATACGTCTTCCATATAGTCGCGGTAGTCGTGGTCGGGGTCTTCGATCCCATCCAACGGGGAAAGGGGATCCTTGCCGCTTGCGATCGCGTTGCCCAGCACCGAGTGCATGCGCGTGTCGATGTCGTCTGTCCCCCACAGCGCAAGCCCCTCGCGAATCCACTCGGGCAGGTCGTGGTAGGCGGCGTCCATCTTGCCGATAAACCCAGCGTGCTTGAGCTCGTGCACGGCGGTCACCGCATAAGACTGCGGGTCGGTCACCACCGCGTCGGTATAAAACTCGACAACCGTCGTCGGCTTGTTGTCGATCCCGATGACCCGCGTCGTCGCTTTGAGACCGCCGCTGATCTTCGGCCCCTTGTCGATGAAGCTGTACAGGATCTGCGTGTTCGATCGCACGTCCACGCCAAGCCGGTCTAGCAACTGGTCATAACCTTCATCGATCAAGCCCGGCAGGTCACCGATCGCTTGCTTCAGGCGGGCGTCTTTGGAAAGCCGGCTGTTTGTCTTAACGATGCCGTGCTCGTCTACTTCCATCACCGGATCAATCCGCCCCAGGTCTGCCTTCGCGTTGCGGGCGTATTGGCTGTCGGGATAGTCGGCAAGGAACTTTTCATAAGCCGTCTTCGCCGAGTCGAATTGATAAAGCCTGTATTGGATCTGCGCATCAAGAAATCGCCAGTACTCGACCCAAGGCGACTTGGGGTAGCGATTCAGATTATCGTTGGCCAACTGACGCGCGACCGAAAGCTCGCGCTCGTAGTAGTAGCACGCGAGCAGGTCGGTGTGGATCGATTCGATCTGCTCGTGGTTGGGGAAGGCGTCGCTGACGAGCTGGTAGTACCTCGCCGTGTCGCCGAAGCGCTTGGCCTCCGCCAACTCGCCGCCGTATTTGATGAGCATGTCGGCGAGGCCTACCACATCCTTGCCAGCATCGACCAGCTTTTGCGCCGCGGCGATGGCCTGCCCGTGCTCGCCCGCCTCGTAGTGAGCGGCAATCCGCCCGAGCTGAGGCGAAGAAACCTGGGCCTGTACCGATAGCTGTAAAACACACGCAAAGACAAGCGCAACAATAACGCGACAGATCATCCAAACACCCTCAAGGTCAGTAGGCGGAGCCGCGCGTTGGGATCACCCACTCATCGCGACGTAAAGAGCGGAGGGCTTTACATCCGCAATCAGCAGTTTGTTGACGTTCTTGACCGGGTCGCCTTGGGTCAGGTACTCATGCAACGCAGAGGCGGCGCGGTAGCCACTTCGGACCGCACCCTCACGACTCGTCGGCCAACCGGTACTCGCCCAGTCGCCTGCGACGAAGAGGTTGGCGATCTCGCCTGAGGGGTAGGGTCGGTAGCGCTTGCCGCCGGGGCGGGGTGAGCTGGCGGCGCGGCGTTCGCGGACGACGTGTGCGGTTTTGAGGGTGACCTCATCGGTGATGCCCGGCATCGCTTTGCGCATGTCTTCCAACGCAGCGAGAATAATCTGATCATCGCTATCTTGCCCGTGGTCTTCCGCGTTACCGATGACCACGTGGATGTGGTGCAGGCCGTCGTACGCGTTGCCACGCTCGACACCTTTTGCAAAGGCCCAGCGGACGCAGCCGTCGGTGAAGATCAGGTGCGAGCGGCGCATCGTGTCGTGGCCCTGCGGCGCGTTGAAATACATATGAATGCCGAGGATCGGCACATCCTCAATCTCCGCGAGCTTAGCCAGCCTGTCGTCTGCTTGTTTCATCGGCGCACTGGCGAGTTCTTCGAGACGAAGGTGCGGCAGTGCCGTGACATAGCTGTCCGCATCAAGCGTTCGGCCGTCTTCGAGGTGCACGCCCGTCACGCGATGACTC
>JBGCDC010000220.1:0-5708 GCA_045105055.1 Phycisphaeraceae bacterium
CTGGACTACGACAAACGGCTGTACACACACGACATCCGCGGGTCCAAGGCCCATGCCGCGATGTTGCAGAAAGTCGGTCTGATCACTCCAGAAGATTTAACCGCGATCAACCAAGGCCTCGATGAGATCGAAGCCGAGATCGCCGAGCAGGGCGACGCCTGGCCCGGCTGGAAGGTCGAACTCGAAGACGTCCACATGTGCGTCGAAGCGGCGCTGATCGAGAAGGCGGGGGACGCGGGTAAAAAACTGCACACCGGGCGGTCGCGAAACGACCAGGTGGCGACAGACTTGAGTCTTTGGATCACGGATGCCTACTTCAACGGGGTTGGCCCAAGATTTGATGCGTTGTGGAAGGCATTTGTTGAATTGTCTGAGGAATATGGGCATGTTGTGATGCCTTCGTACACACACCTCCAGCGTGCGCAACCAATTGTTGTCGGTGGAGAAATTACGGCATGGATCGAAGCTTTTCGATCTTGTCACACGCGTTTTCATGATGCCGAGTTTCGGCAGCGTAAGAATCCATTAGGATCCGGAGCAATTGCAGGTTCAAGCCTACCGCTTGACCGAGAATTTACTTCTGATCAACTCAAATTCAATAAACCAGTCCGACCTAATTCCATTGAGGCTACCGCATCCCGCGACGGGGCATTGGATTTTGCTTACGCCTTGTCGATGACCTCCATGTGGCTCTCGCGCTGGGCGGAGCAGTGGATCATCTACGCGACGACGGAGTTCAAGTTCATCACGCTCGCGAACCCCTATACGACCGGCTCATCCATGATGCCGCAGAAGCAGACCCCGGACATGCTCGAATTGATCCGTGGCAAGACCGGCCAGGTCTATGGCTCGCTCGTCGCGCTGCTGACCATGTGCAAGGGCATCACCATCGGCTACAACCGCGACCTGCAAGAAGACAAGCGGCACCTATTCGCCGCGTACGACTCGGTCTGCGATTGCTTGGACATGGCCGCGGGGATCGTGCGGACGACGACGTTCAATGAAGCGAACATCAAGGCCGGCCTGGACAAGGGTTACCTCGATGCGACGAGCTTGGCCGAGTACCTCGTGACTAAAGGCGTGCCGTTCCGCACGTCGCACCAGATCGTCGGCCGACTCGTCGGCGTCTGCGAAGAACGCGCCCTTGGCATGTTGAAAAAACTGAACGTCGAAGACTTCAACGCCGTCTGCATAGAGTACAAAGCAGAAGAAGCGGTCGGCGAAGACGTCTACGACTGGCTCGGCCCAGAGAACGTGGTCAAGCGATACCAATCCGCCGGCAACGCGGGGGTGAGTGGCTTTGAAGCACAACTTAAAGCATGGAGAGAACGGTTGACAGAATAGTTTGTACCGCGGAGGCGCGGAGAACGCTGAGGAAGGCAGTGTTCTTAGGCAACACTTTTTCTGTTTGCCTTCCTCCGCGTTCTTCGCGCCTCTGCGGTTCAATTGGATTGTTCGGAATTTCAGGAACGTAACTTGCTCGTCTTAAATGTCATCCAAGGCCCCGACAAGGGCATGCGCATCACGCTGCCGGACGATGAGCCGCAGTTGATCGGGCGGTCGTCCGAGGCGATTGTGCTGTCGGATCAGACGATTTCGCGTCGCCATGCTGAGCTGACACCCGAGGGCGATGGCACCTGGTACATCCGCGACTTGCAGTCATCGAACGGCACGTTCGTCAACGGCGTGCGCGTCACCGAACGCCGAAAGCTCAAGCTCGGCGACCAGGTCCGCACCGGCAACACGCTTGTCATCTATGGCGAAAACGCACCCAACCCCTTTGCCAACCGGCTTAAACTCGCGCCGTCTAGCGAGATCGATGTCGCAGTCGAGCACACCGTCGATGCGAACGAAGAGTCGATGATCATGTCGTCGCCCGAGCCTTCACAGGCGGCGGAGTTCCAGCTGCAGATCATCTATCAACTTGTCGCGCTCATCGGCTCGGTGACGGATAAGCAGACGATGCTCGAGAAGATGATGGACGTCGTCTTTGAGTACTTCGCGGCGGACCGTGGATTCGTTTTGATCTGCGAGAGCGTGGTCGACGACCCCGAGCCTGCGGTGATGCGGTTCCGTGAGGAAGTAGACAAGCTGCCCGATCCGAATCGCAAGGCAACGATCAGTCGAACCATCGTGCAATACGTGATGGAGCGCGGCGTCGCGGTCTTGTCATCCAACGCGATGAACGACACGCGATTCACCTCCGGCGACTCGATCCAGGCCTATGGCATCCGCTCTGCCATGTGCGTGCCCATCAAGCACAAAGACCACGTCTACGGCGTGATCCAGGTCGACTCGCAATTGGCCAACTACACCTTCACCGAAGACCAGCTTTCCCTGCTCGCAGCGATCGGCGTGCAGACCGGCTTAGCGATGGACAATGCGCGGCTTCTCGAACAACGCATGCAAGAGGAACGCCTCGCCGCGGTGGGCAGCGCGGTCGCATCGCTATCGCACTCGATTAAAAACATCTTGCAGGGCATGCGCGGCGGATCGGATGTGGTCGAGCTTGGCCTGCGTAAAAAGTCGATGGATGTCACGGTCAAGGGCTGGGACATCGTGCGTCGTAATCAAGAGAAGATCTATCAGTTGACGCTGAACATGTTGCAGTTCAGTAAGCAGCGTCAGCCCGAGCTATCGATGGAGCATCTGCTGCCGATGTTCAAGGACTTAGCGGGGCTGGTACAGAGCCAGTTTGATGCGAAGGGTGTGGCGTTGATCACGGATGTTGAGCCCGACCTGCCGCCGGTGCCGATCGAGATGTCTGGGATCCATCAAGCGGTCTTGAACTTGGTGCAGAACGCGCTTGATGCGTGTGAGCCCGACACGGGGATCGTGACGTTGGCGTGTCGGTTTGATGAGTTGGACCAGACCGTACAGATCATCGTGACGGACAACGGCATCGGGATGAGCCGCGCGACGCAGCGTGATCTGTTTCAGCCGTTCCGCTCGACCAAGGGGTACGGCGGGACCGGCCTGGGCCTGGTCGTGACGCGCAAGATCGTCCAAGAGCACGGCGGGGATATCGAAGTGCAGTCCAAATCGAAAAAAGGCACCAGCTTCACCATTTCACTCCCCACCGAATACGACCGCGAGCCCGCTGCGACGCACAGCCCGTTTTAGGTTGTGGTTGATTCCGGACGAATTTTCGGCACATTCATATCTTTTTAATCAGATCGATGGCTATTTGTGTCTTGACGGCTCGTAAAGGCGGTCTGGCGACCGGAATATTATGTGGATAACCTATAAAAAGATAAAAGAGTCTTCTATCTTTTTATAGTATGGCTGTCGGTTTTCCGATTGAAAGCTTGTCCACGTTGTTAAGGGCTCAAGGAGCATCCCAAATGTCATCTGCTGCTACGGTTCAATTAGGCGCAAATCAGCCAAAACTCGAGTCGTTTTCTTACGACGATGCGGTTGTTCGCAAATTCCTCTGGGCGATGGTCATTTGGGCCTTGGTCGCCTTCCTCGTCGGGATCATTTTAGCGATCCAGTTACCCTTCCCGACGATCCCATTCACGAATATCCCGACGAACTTCGGGCTCGAGTACTTGACCTTTGGTCGGCTCCGCCCGTTGCACACGAATGCCGCGATCTTCGCCTTCGCGGGTAACGCCATCTTCGCGGGTATGTATTACTCGACCCAGCGCCTGTGCAAGTGCCGGATGTTTAGTGACAAGCTGAGCAACCTACACTTCTGGAGTTGGCAGCTCGTCATCGTCAGCGCAGCGATCACGCTGCCAATGGGTGTGACCCAGTCCAAGGAGTACGCCGAACTCGAGTGGCCGATCGACCTCTTGATCGCGGTGAGCTGGCTGGGCCTGTTCGGTATCAACTTCTTCATGACGCTGATGCGTCGGCGCGAACGACACATGTACGTCGCGCTGTGGTTCTATATCGCCACGATCGTCACCGTCACGATCCTGCACGTTTTTAACAACCTCGTCATCCCTGCGGGTTTCTTCAAGAGCTACCCGATCTATGCGGGTGTGCAGGACGCGTTCATGCAGTGGTGGTACGGCCACAACGCGGTGGCGTTCTTCTTGACGACGCCTTTCCTTGGCCTCATGTACTACTTCCTGCCTAAGCAGGCGGGTCGGCCGGTGTTTTCGTATCGCTTATCGATCGTTCACTTCTGGTCGCTGGTGTTCATCTACATCTGGGCAGGTCCGCACCACCTTCAATACACCGCGCTGCCGGACTGGGCTGCATCTTTGGGCATGGTGTTCTCACTGATGCTTTGGATGCCGTCGTGGGGCGGGATGATCAACTTCCTACTGACGCTTCGTGGCGCTTGGCACAAGGTCGCGTCCGACCCGATCCTCAAGTTCTTCATCGTTGCGACAACCTTCTATGGCATGGCCACGTTCGAAGGCCCGATGCTCTCGATCAAGTCCGTCAACGCGCTGTCGCACTACACCGACTGGACTATCCCACACGTCCACTCCGGCGCGCGCGGCTGGAACGGCTTACTCGCCTTCGGCATGGCGTACTTCCTCGCACCAAGGCTCTTCCAAACCAAGCTGTACAGCGAAAAACTCGCCAACCTGCACTTCTGGCTGGCGACCTTTGGCATCCTGCTGTACATCATCCCGATCTATGTCGCGGGCATCACGCAAGGCCTGATGTGGCGGGCCATGACCGAGACCGGCCAACTCGCCTACCCCGACTTTGTCGAAACCGTCCGCACCATCATCCCGATGTACGTCCTGCGTATCTTCGGCGGCCTGGCCTACATGGCCGGTGCGATCATCGGTACTTACAACCTGTATCGAACATGGCAGACACGGCCGGACACTTACGATGTACCTGTCCATCAAGCCCCCGCGCTCACCAAGGAATACGACGGCGACGCAACACGCCCGGCACCAACTATCGACGGCGTTACCGACACCGCCAAGCGAATGAACGTCTGGGCGACCGGCTGGTGGCACCGCAAGTGGGAACGCCTGCCGATGCGGTTCACGGTTTACGTCGTGATCGCGGTATCGATCGCCTCGCTGTTTGAAATCATCCCGACGTTCGTGATCCGCAGTAACGTGCCGACGATCGATACGGTCGCGCCGTACACACCCTTGGAACTGGCGGGTCGAGACATCTATATTGCTGAGGGTTGCTACAACTGCCACAGCCAGATGATCCGTCCGATCCTCGCAGAAGTGCAGCGCTACGGCGACTACTCCAAACCCGGCGAATCCGTTTACGACCACCCGCACCAGTGGGGCAGCCGACGCATCGGCCCGGACCTCGCGCGGGAGGGCGGCAAGCAGTCTGATCTTTGGCACTACCTGCACTTCCAGAAGCCCGCGGAGATGGTGCCCGGCTCGATCATGCCGCCGTACGCCTGGCTCGAACGCAAAGAGATCGACTTCGAGTCTATCCCCGTCCGCGTCAATGCGATCAAGCTCTTGCACCCGCAAGACGATCACTGGCAGAAGTATGCCTTTAACGAAAACAAGCCTTACCCGTTCGGAGATGCGTCGGTTGAGCACGCCGAGGCACAGGCTTTAGCCATTGCGAAGCGGATCGAAGAGCAGGGCGGCCCGCCGGCTGAGCAGCTCGCGGACAAGCAGGTCGTCGCGGTGATTGCGTACTTGCAACGCCTAGGCACGGACCTGACGCGCGCTCCGGAAGTTGAGCAAGCCGAAGACGCGGAAGAAGCTCCTGATGAAAGCAATGAGGCAGAGGCCTCGGCACCGACGGTGTCG